>NZ_VHTC01000079.1:0-1957 GCF_013048685.1 Vibrio sp. A8-1 | reverse complement strand
AAAATATCGAGTTCGCACATCTTGTTGTCTGGTTATTGATTTTTGGCGAAACCATTTGATCATACGACAAGGTGTGTATCTACCTTAACTTGATGATTTTTATCAAAATCATTAGGGGATTCCTCAGAACTCAGTCTGATTTAGAGGTTTTCTATTCTAATTAATTGATATTATGAGTTTATTATTCTTTTTGGTGGCGATTGAAAGTTGAACGATGCTTTTGTGTTTTTGTCGGCTTTTGCTCTGATAAATTGTGTATGCAAAAGGTTCGATTATCGCTGAAAAGTCTCTTTCTTTGGTGTTACTGGTTCATTGATTCCACAGGCTATTTCGCTTCAGCATGTTTGGGATCTCATTGGCATCTAGCTTGCTGACAGTGTTTGGTTAGCGCAAGTTTATCGATGTTTGTGCGCTTTTGTCTGGCTCTGCTCTGATAAATTGTGTACGCAAAAGGTTCGATTTTTGCTGAAAGGTTTTTTCCTTTGACGTTATTTGTTCCTTGATTCTGTAGGCTAATTCGCTTCAACTTGTTTGGGATCTTATTGGCAATAATGATTGCTGGAAGTAGGTAAGTTTATCATTCTGAGTTAAAGTGTTCGTAAGCAATGAATATTGAAAAAGTTAAATTTAATCAATAAGTAATAAAGCATAACAAACACTTCAAGAGGGACTTCCAACGCGCAGCATTTTCATTATGCGTTGATTTCGGTGGTTTCAGTGTTATGCAGAAAGTTGGTAGTCGCGTTGTCAGCCCCTTAAGTGGGCGTTATATTTCTCTTGAATTCAACCTGTTACAAATTTAAAAGTTAAGTGGTAATGTGGGATCTTTGCTGGTTGATGATTTATTGTGATGGATAGCTGTTGATTTGATCAAGTATATCAATACCTATCGAACATTATCGTTTGGGCTCATTTAGCTGCTATTTTGATTTGGTTTACATTAATGGTTTGTTTCTCTGAGATTTATCATCAGAATCAATGGGCAAGCTTGAGTCAATTTAAAAATTAACTGTTTGTTTTTGTGCCAAAAATTAGTTCAACTTACGTTAAGTGACTGATGTTGTTTGCTATTTTTAAAGGTTGTTTGGTGTTTCAGTAGCTGTATGGAACTGAAATATAACAAACAATTCAAGCAGACCCTCAACGCGTGGCATTTTTATTATGCGTTGAGTTTAGTGATTACGGCGTTGTGCGGGAAGTTGGTAGTTGCGTTTCGGGCTACTTAATTGGGCGTTATGTGCAAGGAGGCATATTTGAACAAAATATACTTATTTGATTGGGGCGATACATTAATGGTTGATTTTCCTGATCAAAAAGGAAAAATGTGTGATTGGGATGAGGTTCAGGCCGTTAATGGTGCTCATGAGATTTTAGAAAATCTATCAAGGCAACATCTTATTTACGTTGCTACTAATGCAGCCGACTCATCTGAAAACGATATCAAATTAGCATTTGAACGCGTTGGTTTAGCTCAGTTTCTCGCTGGTTATTTTTGTAAAGCTAATTTAGGTTTAGGTAAAGGCTCTCCTGAGTTTTTTCATAAAATAGCTCAAGATCTTGGTGTAAGTCATGATTCTCTCATTATGGTTGGTGATTCCCTCGATAATGACATTCTGCCCGCGATTAATGCCGGAGTAAGTGCAGTTTGGTTTAATCCGAAGTTTGAGCCCAATGATTCAGTTGTAAGAGTTAATCAAATCAATAAGTTGTGTGAAATTTGCACATAACAAAGCGTTTAAGAGGGATTCGCAACGCGTAGCATTTTCGTTATGCTTTGATTTTATTGGTTTTTAGTGCAATGCAGTGAGTTGGTAGTCGCGTTGCTCACCCCTTAACGCGGCGTTATGTTTTATTGAGCCTCAGCAAAATCAATATATAAATTTTAATGGGAAAACTCAGTTTGATTTAGACGTTTTCCTACTCTAATTTATTGATATTATGAGTTTATTGTTCTTTT
>NZ_VHTC01000078.1:0-2209 GCF_013048685.1 Vibrio sp. A8-1 | reverse complement strand
GGTGGTAGGGACTACCAACACATTAAACGCCTGTAAGAGACAATGTAAGCCGACTCGATTTTAGTAATGGAGCGCAAATGTCGCCGACGACAGGAATCCACACTCCTTTAGGGGTGTGGTAGTTCAAGATATTAAGCTCAGAAATCCTATCTCAGCAGTGCTGTTGCAAAATACCTAATCTGGAATACAATATACTGTATCCATATACAGTATATATTTTTATGAAAGTCATCCCTATCTTTGCTCATGCTGGTATCACAGGCTTCGAGAGTCCTGCTGAAGAGTATACTCAACTCGCTTTAGATCTAGACCAGCTTCTTATTGAGCATCCTTGTGCCACCTTTCTGGGATACGCATGTGGAGATTCTATGCAAGATGTGGGTATCTTCGACAAAGATTTACTTATTGTAGATCGCTCATTAGATGTACAAGATTTCGATATCATAGTGGCGAACTTCAATGGGGAATTTATTTGTAAACAAATCGACCTCAATCGTCGATTACTCCTCTCTGCTAATGAGCGATACCAGCCCGTTCCTATCCACGAATTGGATCAATTTTCCCTCGAAGGTATTGTAACTCGCTCAATTCGCTGCCACCGAGTGAGTCCATTGTTGAGATCGAGATAATGTTTGCTTTGGTTGATGCTAATTCTTTCTACTGTAGCGCTGAGCAAGTTTTTCGCCCCGATTGGCGTGGAAAGCCTATGATCGTTTTGTCCAACAATGACGGTTGCATTGTCGCAGCAAATCGACAAGCTAAAGAAGTTGGTATAGAAAAGTTCAAACCATACTTTCAAGTTAAAGCACTTTGTGAACAGAAGGGGGTGATTGCTCTGTCATCGAACTATGAGTTGTATGCGGATTTATCTGCCAAAATGATGCAGGTTATTGGTCGCTTCGCACCTGAACAACACATATACAGTATCGATGAGTCTTTCCTTTCATTTGAGCATAGCTTTCCAGCCATTCGTTCTCTCAAAGAGCATGGAATGAAATTACGACGCGCTGTTTGGCGTGAATGTCGATTACCCGTATGTGTCGGATTTGGGCAAACATTGACACTCGCCAAAGTGGCCAATCATGCTGCGAAAAAAATTGAGGGATATAATGGGGTATGTGTCTTAGATAGCGAACGAGAGCGTAGGGCGGTTTTAGGGCAACTGCATGTCTCAGAGGTATGGGGCATAGGCAGGAAACTAACTCATCGATTAGAGATGATAGGAATTAATACGGCGCTCAAGCTTGCTAATTACCCTCCTGCACTGATTAGAAAAGAGTTTAACGTAGAAGTGGAGCGTACAGTACGTGAACTCAATGGACAAAAATGTAAGGGTTGGGATACCGCTAGAGCGGATAAGAAACAAATATTTTCTACCCGCAGTGCAGGGCAGAGGATTACTGACCTTGAGTCGTTGCAGCAAGCATTGTGCAAGCATGCGAATATTGCTTCCCTTAAGGCTCGAAAACAAAAATCACTGTGTCGAGTTATGCTTTGTTTCGCTAACAGTTCACCGTTTGACTCGCTTCCTGTGGCACGCCGAGCGGTTCATCGTTTTGCGTATCCAACTGCTGATGTAACCCTAATAACTCAAGCTGCCTCTAAACTGGCTGAGCAGTTATTTCAACAGGATGTGAGGTTTTATAAAATTGGTGTTGGGCTGATTGACTTAGTTGACGGGCAGCATGAGCAGCCCGATCTGTTCAACCTGACCCCGAATAACCCTAAGCTTATGAATGTGTATGACACGTTAAACAATCGATTTGGGAGTGATGCTATTTTCCTTGCTGCTCAAGGCATAAGTCAAAAATGGGCAATGCGGCGTGAAATGTTGTCGCCTCAATACACCACCCGTTGGCATGATTTACCAAAAATCAAATGCTGATAGTGTAAATTATGCTCTACCTAATACAGAGCTAGCTTGGTTTTGCCCCAAAATCATCTAAAGCAAAAGCTCATACACATTCTGTTAATGTACATTTGCCCTACAAAAAGTTATCTGAATGCAGCTGTTTGAGACATTATTCGCCCCTGCTTAGTCTAATCCCTCAATATTGCCACTAACCTGATCATAAATTGAAGGTAAGCGCTCATTACTCAGCATAACTCATGTTCCAACCACAACGATCTAGTCTTTAGCCAAGTTCCAAGGCAGTAGCGCTTCTATTTGCTCAAGAGTTTCAGCGTATGGCAGCTGAGTAAGAAGGGT
>NZ_VHTC01000077.1:0-2315 GCF_013048685.1 Vibrio sp. A8-1 | reverse complement strand
ATAAAAATCAATGGCTTCATCATAATCTTTTACAACTAAAGCAATATGGACAATGTTCTGTTTCATAGTATTCCTTATTGAAGATTTCGACTGGTAGCATAACGCCCGCTTAAGGGGCTGACAACGCCACTACCAAGTTTCCGCATAACACCGTAATCACCAAAATCAACGCATAATAAAAATGCCACGCGTTGGAAGTCCCTCTTGAAGCGTTTGTTATGCGCGCTGTTAGAAGTAGTAACGAATACCACCGTAACCGCTGCTTATTGATACATCAAATGGCTTTATTTCAACACTTGTTGAGCGATAACCAACATGCAAATTAATGTTTTTATTGATAATAAAACCCAGCTCAACTCCCAACTGATAACCTAGCTCTGATTGAGAAATAGATAAACCGTCAGAAGCTACGTTACCTTTTAAGTTAACTGAACCGATACCACCAAGCAGGCTCAAATAAGCATCTGCTTGCTCATAATGCACAATAAACTTGGGCTTAATGTTTAAATAAACACCACTTCCTTTAACGCTAAACTCATCTTCTTCTGATACTTTACCAAAATGGCGATACTCAGCTTCAACGCCAATCTTTACCGATTTATCAACATTAAACTCATAACCAACCACAGCGTTATAGCCAAAATCAGCGAAACTACTGGAGTTCTTAATTGATGAATTACTGAAATCTAGTTTAGTGCTGTTAAATAAAGCCCAATCTGCGCCAATATAGGGTGTCCCTAAACTTGAGTTCTTCTGAGATTTTTCTGAAATATCAGCTTGAGCCATAACCACAGAATTGAGTCCTAACACAGCTATGACTGAAACCAATAACTGATTTAATCTCATGTACTTACTCCATTTTATTTTGTATAAAAAACTTCCAACCAACTATAGCGCATAACGCCGCGTTAAGGGGTGAGCAACGCAACTACCCGCTCACCGCATTGCACTAAAAACCAATAAAATCAACGCATAACTAAAATGCCACGCGTTGCGAATCCCTCTTTAACGCCTTGTTATGCATATTTTCAAGGTCTAGCTCGATGTTAATTCCACTGATTTTAAAGCCAAATGATCTATAAAATTTTTCTAACCTAGGCTTGTCACCATGCATCCAACCTTTCATTTGGCTACAACCTTTAGATTTTGAGTGTTCAATAGCACTAGTAAGCAGCCGACTTCCGATACCTTTATTTTGGAAATTACGCTTTCGCTGAATACTTAGAAATACAGGCATAAAACTAGGCCAGAGATACAGATAGGAATCTTTAACGCATAAATCACAAAGGTCAGCCACTGTTCCTTTTACAAGGATATTGATATAGCCGACTGAATGACCATTTGGAAGTAAGGCTTCTATGCGAAATCCATCAACGTCTGGTAATTCAATCACTTCGATATCTATGTCCATATAGACTCCATATGCATAACGCCCGCTTAAGGGGCTGACAACGCTACTACCAAGTTTCCGCATAACACCGTAACCACCAAAATCAACGCATAATAAAAATGCCGCGCGTTGGAAGTCCCTCTTGAAGCGTTTGTTATGCTTTATTACCTATTGATTACATTGAACTTTTACAATGTTCATTAGTTAAAGCCACTTTAACTCAAAATGATAAACTTGCCTACTTTCAGCAAGCATTGTTACCGATAAGATCCCAAACAAGTTGAAGCGAATTAGCCTGCGGGATCAATGAGCAAACAACGCCAAAGAAAGAGACCTTTCAGCAACAATCGAACCTTTTACGCACACAATTTATCAGAGCAAAGCCGGAAAAAAGCGCACAATCATCGATAAACTTGCGCTAACCAAACACTGTCAGCAAACTAGATGCCAATGAGATCCCAAACAAGTTGAAGCGAAATAGCCAGCGGAATCAATGGACAAGCAACAACAAAGAAAGATACCTTTCAGCGACAATCGAACCTTTTGCGTACACAATTTATCAGGGCAAAGTTGCCGAAAAAGCACAAGTATCGTTCAACTTTCAATCGCCACCAAAAAGAACAATAAACTCATTATATCAATGAATTAGAATAGAAAACCGCCAAAATCAGACCAAGCTTTCCCATTAAAATTTATATATTGATTTTGCTGAGGCTCAATAAAGCATAACGCCGCGTTAAGGGGTGAGTAACGCAACGACCAACTCACCGCATTGCACTAAAAACCAATAAAATCAATGCATAACGAAAATGCTACGCGTTGCGAATCCCTCTTGAACGCTTTGTTATGTGCGTGTTTCAGATTGACAAAGAATCCCTAACTCAGCCTGCTTCTTTTTACTTAAACCACTTGAAACAATTCTATA
>NZ_VHTC01000076.1:0-2329 GCF_013048685.1 Vibrio sp. A8-1 | reverse complement strand
CGTAACCGATCATTCTAGGGCGTATTTAACCTAGCAAAATTACTCTCTATTCTGGTACTCATTCTAATCAAGGAGCATCAGATATGACTTCACGACGCACGCCTGATGACTGGCAGACCATCATCGACCAATACCAAGCTAGCGGTCTCAAAGCGAGTGAGTTTTGCCGACAGAACAATATTACCGCTTCTAATTTCTACGTATGGCGCAAAAAATTGCTGGGACAAACCTCTACTGAGCAAACGCTCTCTAACTTGCCTGACTCTGACCATTGGCAGTTAATCACACCCTCTCAAGAATCCCAACCATGGGACCTTGAACTCTCGTTGCCAGGAGGAGTGACATTGCGCATGCGGCACAACTAATGCTCATTCAAAATCCAGACTTCAAGATTTGGCTATACACTGAACCGGTCGACATGAGAAAGCAGTTCGACGGCCTGTCTGCACTGGTTCAATCTAAGTTCGGAGTGCGTGCCAATAATGGAGAGTTGTTTGTCTTCATTAACCGCAAGCGAACCATGATGAAAATCCTTTATTACAGCAAAGGCGGATTCTGTTTATGGAGCAAGCGATTGGAGCGAGGCCTCTATCAGAAAATTGGTTCCCCAACACAAAAACACCCTCTGACCTGGACGCAACTTCAATGCTTAATTGATGGCATTGATTGGCAAAAATCTCCCCATAAAAGGCGACTCTAAGTCGTCTTTATGGTATGATTTCAATCATGAAAACCAGTGATATCAGTCAGTTAAATACCAAGGAAATGGAGACTCTTCTTGCAAAACAAGCCAAAGAAATGGCTAAGCAAGCAGAGGAACTGGCTGTACTTAAAAATCAACTCTCCTGGTTCCAGCGTCAGCTTTTTGGGCGCAAATCTGAAAAACAACTCCAGATAGACCCTCAACAAGCGTCCTTGTTTGAGAAGAAACCAGAACCTTCTGTCGACCAAGATACTGGTATTACCATCCCATCACACAAGCGCCGTAATAAAACTCAGCGCTCAGGAGATGAAGTCAACGATACCGGTCTACGCTTTGACGAATCCGTTCCACGTAAAATTATCGAACTCTCTGCTCCAGAATTGGAAGGGGAAGAGGCCGATAACTACGAGGTGATTGATTACAAAGAAACGACTCGTCTTGCCCAGCGCCCAGGCAGTTATGTGATCCTTGTCTATCGACGTCCAGTAGTGCGTCATAAAAAAGAGCACACCTTATCGAACATCCCAGCCCCGGTGAATGTTCTCGAGGGTTGCTATGCGGATGTGTCTTTACTGGCTGGCTTAATGGTGGATAAAGCGGTCTACCATCTTCCACTTTACCGACAGCATCAACGCTTATTGGACAGTGGCATTCAACTCAGCCGCGCCACCCTCATCAACTACATACAGAAAGCTATAGGGCTTCTTGAGCCGATTTATCAGGCGCAGCATGACCATATTTTGCAAAGCAAAGTGTTGGCGATGGATGAAGTGCCAATGAAAGCCGGTCGCAAATCAAAGGGGAAAATGCAGCAAACGTACTTCTGGCCAATCTATGGTGAAGAAGATGAAGTCGCGTTCACGTGGTCAAAAAGCCGAGGAACGCAGTTCGCTGTTGACCAACTAAAAGGGTTTTCGGGCACGTTATTAAGTGATGGCTACACCGCGTATACTAAAGCGGTGAAACAACTCAATGAACACGATGAGAAAGTGACGCACGCCACCTGCTGGGCACATACTCGCCGTTACTTCGAGCAAGCTTTAGATATCGAACCTCAATTGGCACAGCACGCCCTCGGCTTGATAGCCCAGCTGTACCAGTATGAAAAGCACATCCGAAATGCTCAGTTACCGTCGGATAAAGCGCTAGAGTATCGACAAAAAAACAGCGAGCCGATAGTGACTCAATTTTTTGAATGGGTTTACCAAGAGAGACAAAATCCGGAATACTTGCCCTCGAATAAGCTTCTTAAGGCATTGAACTATGCCGGTGAACGCTGCGATGAACTGAAAGTGTTCCTCTCGAACCCACATCTTCAAATTGACACGAACCATCTTGAACGAGCTTTGCGCGTTATTCCAATGGGAAGAAAGAACTTCTTGTTCTGTTGGACTGAGTTGGGTGCGGAGCAGTTGGGTGTGCTCCAGAGCTTAATGGTGACCTGCCGACTTCATAGTATCAACCCTTACCATTACCTTGTTGATGTTTTACAGCGAGTGGCGATCCATCCAGCCACTGACGTTGCAGAGCTCACGCCACTTCAGTGGAAAAAGAAGTTCGCTGATAATTTTTTAACATCCGATGTCGCTGAAATGGGGTGAACCGGTCCTAAAGTGACCGGTTACC
>NZ_VHTC01000075.1:0-2352 GCF_013048685.1 Vibrio sp. A8-1 | reverse complement strand
CAAACTAGCGTCTGCGCTTCAAAGTCTCCCACCTATCCTACACATGTAGGTTCAATGTTCAGTGCCAAGCTGTAGTAAAGGTTCACGGGGTCTTTCCGTCTAGCCGCGGGTACACTGCATCTTCACAGCGATTTCAATTTCACTGAGTCTCGGGTGGAGACAGCGTGGCCATCATTACGCCATTCGTGCAGGTCGGAACTTACCCGACAAGGAATTTCGCTACCTTAGGACCGTTATAGTTACGGCCGCCGTTTACCGGGGCTTCGATCAAGAGCTTCGACTTGCGTCTAACCCCATCAATTAACCTTCCGGCACCGGGCAGGCGTCACACCGTATACGTCATCTTGCGATTTTGCACAGTGCTGTGTTTTTAATAAACAGTTGCAGCCACCTGGTATCTGCGACTCTCAATAGCTCCATCCGCAAGGGACTTCACCGTCAAGAGCGTACCTTCTCCCGAAGTTACGGTACCATTTTGCCTAGTTCCTTCACCCGAGTTCTCTCAAGCGCCTTGGTATTCTCTACCCGACCACCTGTGTCGGTTTGGGGTACGATTTCTTATGAACTGAAGCTTAGAGGCTTTTCCTGGAAGCAGGGCATCAATGACTTCACTACCGTAGTAGCTCGACGTCGTGTCTCAGCCTAACAAGAAACCGGATTTACCTAGTCTCTTAGCCTACGCACTTGAACCAGGACAACCGTCGCCTGGCCCACCTAGCCTTCTCCGTCCCCCCATCGCATTCATAAGAAGTACGGGAATATTAACCCGTTTCCCATCGACTACGCCTTTCGGCCTCGCCTTAGGGGTCGACTTACCCTGCCCCGATTAACGTTGGACAGGAACCCTTGGTCTTCCGGCGGGGAGGTTTTTCACCCCCCTTGTCGTTACTCATGTCAGCATTCGCACTTCTGATACCTCCAGCAAACCTTACAGTTCACCTTCAACGGCTTACAGAACGCTCCCCTACCCAATACGATAAATCGCATTGCCGCAGCTTCGGTGTATTGCTTAGCCCCGTTACATCTTCCGCGCAGGCCGACTCGACTAGTGAGCTATTACGCTTTCTTTAAATGATGGCTGCTTCTAAGCCAACATCCTAGCTGTCTAAGCCTTCCCACATCGTTTCCCACTTAGCAATACTTTGGGACCTTAGCTGGCGGTCTGGGTTGTTTCCCTCTTCACGACGGACGTTAGCACCCGCCGTGTGTCTCCCGGATAGTACTTACTGGTATTCGGAGTTTGCAAAGGGTTGGTAAGTCGGGATGACCCCCTAGCCTTAACAGTGCTCTACCCCCAGTAGTATTCGTCCGAGGCGCTACCTAAATAGCTTTCGGGGAGAACCAGCTATCTCCGAGTTTGATTGGCCTTTCACCCCTAGCCACAAGTCATCCGCTAATTTTTCAACATTAGTCGGTTCGGTCCTCCAGTTGATGTTACTCAACCTTCAACCTGCCCATGGCTAGATCACCCGGTTTCGGGTCTATATCCAGAGACTGAACGCCCAGTTAAGACTCGGTTTCCCTACGGCTCCCCTATTTGGTTAACCTTGCCACTGAATATAAGTCGCTGACCCATTATACAAAAGGTACGCAGTCACCCCATTAAAGAGGCTCCTACTGCTTGTACGTACACGGTTTCAGGTTCTATTTCACTCCCCTCACAGGGGTTCTTTTCGCCTTTCCCTCACGGTACTGGTTCACTATCGGTCAGTCAGGAGTATTTAGCCTTGGAGGATGGTCCCCCCATATTCAGACAGGATATCACGTGTCCCGCCCTACTCGATTTCACTTTACTGGCGTTAACGGCTACGGGGCTATCACCCGGTATCGCGTGCCTTTCCAGAGCACTTCGCCTGACACCAATAAAGCTTAAGGGCTAATCCAATTTCGCTCGCCGCTACTTTCGGAATCTCGGTTGATTTCTTCTCCTCGGGGTACTTAGATGTTTCAGTTCCCCCGGTTTGCCTCGCTGCGCTATGTATTCACGCAGCGATAAGTGCTTATGCACTTGGGTTTCCCCATTCGGAAATCGTAGACTCAAGTGGCTTTTACTGCCTCATCTACGCTTATCGCAAGTTAATACGTCCTTCATCGCCTCTGACTGCCTAGGCATCCACCGTGTACGCTTAGTCACTTAACCATACAACCCCAAAGGGTCTTTGGCTTCTTGCTTTCACGAAAGTGAAAACAAACAAGCGACCAAGTTGTCTCGCGTTTAATTTACATGAGTGCGAGACAGATTTTGCCGGACTCAATTTTGAAAAGCATCCGAAGATGTTTTTCACCAAGCACACTTGAATGTGTATTTTTGGTCTTTATCAAAAGATAAAGATTGAGAACTTTACAAGTAAC
>NZ_VHTC01000074.1:0-2444 GCF_013048685.1 Vibrio sp. A8-1 | reverse complement strand
GTAAGCGCTCATTACTCAGCATAACTCATGTTCCAACCACAACGATCTAGTCTTTAGCCAAGTTCCAAGGCAGTAGCGCTTCTATTTGCTCAAGAGTTTCAGCGTATGGCAGCTGAGTAAGAAGGGTGTGTAGATAGCGGTATGGCTCAAGTCCATTCAACTTAGCTGTTTCAACCAAGCTATAGCAGACAGCACTCGCTTTGGCACCTTGTGAGGTATCGGCGAACAACCAAGCCTTACGACCCACTACGAACGGACGGATAGCATTTTCAGCCATGATATTGCTGATACGTAGCTCGTGATGGCCTGCGTAAACCACCAGTTTCGACCATTGGTTAAGCGTATAGTTGATCGCCTTGTAGGTTAAGCTGTCTTTCGGGCACTTGCTGATGTTCTTTTCCAAGAACGCTTTCAACTCGTTTAAAAGTGGAACGCTGTGCTCTTGGCGGTAAGTTATAATGTCTTCAGCCGTTATTTTGGGCTGCTTTTCCTTAAGGTCAGCCAACTGCCTCTCAACACGGTAGAGCTTGTTGATGGTGTTAAGCGCGATATCAGCTTTACTTACTTTAGTATTTTTACCTTTTGGCTGAGCTTTTTGCGCATCCACGAACATACGGCGAGCATGATCCATACACCCGACATGGGTCAGACCATATTTCTTACAGGCAGCATGGTAGCCCGCATAACCATCGGTTTGCAGGTAGCCTTCGAAGCCTTCAAGTAACTCAACGGGAACGTCACCACTACGAGAGGGATCGTAGTGGAACAGCACACTTTGCTGGCTGGGTGAGCCACCTAACGAGACCCACATATACTTATCTGAGGTGGCCGATTTGCCAGGCTCTTTAAGTACTTGGATGCGGGTTTCATCCATCGCTACGATGTCGCCACTGTTTTGGTGCTCTCGTAGCAGATTCACCAGTGGCTGGAACACCTTAGCGGACTTCATGACGTAATTCGCCAGCGTCGCCCGAGAGAGTTCGCCGCCGTAGCGACGGAGCATTGTCTCAATGCGATAGAGCGGTAGGCCATCGACGTATTTTGAAGTGATGGCATGAGTAATCAGGCCCGTACTGCCAAGCGAACCTGGAAGTGGGTGTTTTGGTAGCTCAGCAGCGACTATGGATTGACCATCTTCGTTATTGAACACGGCCTTTTCTTGCATGTACTCCAGTACACGAACCTTAGCGGGCACGATATCAAGCTCTTCTTTCACTTTGGCGAAGAAGGTGCTTTTTGCGCCTACCTTTTGCTCATCCGTCAGATAAAGGAAGATCTGTTCACGAGGTAAATCACTAGACAGTGGCTTGCGACCACGAGGTTTGCGGGTTGAAGCGTTGCTTTTATTCTGATCTTGATTGTCCTTTTCATGTTGTTCAACCTGAGGGTCAGTACAGAGCTCGGCTTCATCGAACAGCAGGAACTGGTCAGCATTGGTTTTCTCACTGCTCGGCATGAAGCGTTTGATTTTAAGGTGGCGCACCACCTCTTCTAATACATCAATACGAGCAGATTGAGATTGTAGGCGTTCTGATTGAGATTGTAGCTGTGCTTCTTTCTCGGCTAACTGAGCTCGAAGTTGCTCAATTTCAGCTAAATAGTTGATCGAAGAAGTCACAGTAAAATCGCCTTAAATGCCTTATGAGAACAGGGTTTATTGTACCAAAAACAGGCGCTTAAGTCGCTAAAACAATGACTCGTATTCCAACTTTTTATGACCTTGCATCAAGGAGATATCGTAGCCATCAAGTAGCCAATTTATCTGCTGACCTGTGAGAATGACTAAGTCGTCAGTCCGCTTTGGCCATTTGAATTTCTCTTGGGCAAGTGATTTGTAATAAAGCACAAAGCCGTTGTTTTCCCAGAACAGGCACTTGATTTTGTTACGCTGCTTGTTGGTGAAAACATACAACTCACCGCTAAAGGGGTTGTGGCCAAGTTCTAGTTCAACGAGAGCGCTTAATCCTCGGTGTGACTTGCGAAAATCAATCGGGTCACGATAGAGATAGACTTTCGGTAGTGTCAATGCAGGTCTTAACGTGGGCTGGCGCATTAGCTCATACACTCTATCAGTTTAGCCGCGACGTGAACATTGTGTTCATCGATGCCCTCAAGTTGGGCACCACTTGGGAGTGTCAGTGTCAGCGATGAACTCACCTGTTCGGTGATCGTTTGAACCTGTGCGAGGGTAAACTTAGAGGTAACGGATTTAGTCACGGAGTTCACACGGTTGAATTTACGTTTCCAGTAACTGAATTGAGATTGGTCTAGGTCGTGGGTTCGGCAGTATTGTGCTTGAGAAAGTTGGGTAGTTTGCCAAACGTTAACATGATGCTGCCAAGTTTGCTGTAGAAATAACATAAAAGCCTCCATAGGTAATGACTGTTGTCATTATCGGGGCTTGGGTTTAAATGGGAATAATGTCGAGAACTAAGCGCTTACAA
>NZ_VHTC01000073.1:0-2486 GCF_013048685.1 Vibrio sp. A8-1 | reverse complement strand
ACATAACAAAGCATTCAAGAGGGACAGTCAACGCTTGGCAGTTTTGGTTTGGTTGAGCATTTGAGGTTACGGCTGGCTAGTTTGAGTTTAGTTGTTTGCGTTGCCTGCCCCTTAATGCGGCGTTATGCGCTAATAGGAAAAGTTACAGGAGTTAACAATGAATCAGCATGAAAAGATCAATTATGTAGAATTTTCAGCGAAAGACTTAGAGTCAACGAAAGCATTCTTTTCAAAGGTTTTTGGATGGGACTTTGTTGACTATGGGCCTGAATACGCAGCTTTTTCAAATGAAGGTTTAGATGTTGGCTTTTTCAAAGCTGAGCGTTCTAGTCGGACTGAAAATGGTGGTGCACTTTTAATTTTCTATAGTTCAGACATTGAAGCCACATTGGATAAAGTTGTGAAAAATGGCGGTAATATCATCCGTTCAATTTTTGAATTTCCCGGCGGTTGTCGTTTTCATTTTGTAGAGCCAAGTGGCAACGAGTTTGCAGTTTGGTCTGAAGCACGCGCATAACAAGGCGTTAAAGAGGGACAGCCAACGCGTGGCATTTTTATCATGCGTTGGTTTTTGTGATTACTGTGTTATGCGGAAGCTTGGCAGTTGCGTCGGCTGCCCCTTAACGCGGCGTTATGCAGCTAAACGATAATTATTTGATTACTAGGAGTTTTAATATGAAAAGGATTTTAGGTCTCGCGCTGGTAGCAGTGATTCAGGGTTGTGCCAATCAATCGGTAACCACAGAAAGGTTAGTGGAAAATTCTTGTATAGGTACCACAGCTATCAGTAGTGAATTAAGTGATAAATTTAAGTCAATCCAAGACCCACCGCTGCTTGCTCAATCACTCGGAGAGCCGTTACAAGGTAAATTGTGTCAAGGTTCTGTATATCAAAATACACAAGATGTAACTATATATCGAGCGTGGAATAGTACAAATCCTAATAGCCAATTTGGTCAATGGTGGGCATTTGACTTACCCTCGGGTAAGACAGCGGATTATAGGAAGAACTATGAGATTTGCTATCAATGGTCACCGTTGGATAAGTTATCGAAGTGCAGATTGAAAGCAGGAACCAAAGTAGTTGTAGGTAATGGTCAAAGTGCTCAATGTTCAGAGTATTTAACCTATCCGGTATCGGAAGTGCAGCAAATATTTATTGCAGATTCAGGCAATTCAGTCGCTGATTGTCAGGTCTATGATAGCGTAATTTCTTGGGAATAAGATTCTATCTTGAGTCGCTGCATAACAAAGCGTTCAAGAGGGATTCGCAACGCGTAGTATTTTCATTATGCGTTGAATTTATTAGTTTTTAGTGCAATGCGGATAGTTGGTAGTTGCGTTGCTCACCCCTTAACGCGGCGTTATGTAACTGTAGAGAAAAAGACCACAATATATTGAAAATTAAAGTGTTTTTATGATTTCTTTACTTTGAATTTGGCTTCTGCTTTCTATGTTCGGTACTTTTAACTAATTGTTTGAATTGGTTATTTATACAGTTTGTAAAGTCAGTCTTATTCATGTTGATTTGGTTTTCGTCTTCCTTGTTCTTCGAATTTTCCGTTTGTTCTTAATGGTTCAGTGGGTTTGCGTTCAGTTTGTCTATAGTCATGATCTGCAGACTCAAGTTGCTTTTGTGGTTGCCAGAGTTTTTTCTACTGGGTCAATGCTGACTTTTCGTGTAAGTTAAATCGTGTTTGGCGATGCTGTTTTTGGCAAAGCTTTGAAATGGTTAGTAAAGTTACATAACAAAGCATTTAAGAGGGACAATCAATGCGTGGCACTTTTGTTTTGGGTGAGCATTTGAGGTTACGGCTGGTTAGTTTAAGTTCGGTTGTTAGCGTTGCTTGCCCCTTAATGCGGCGTTATGTAACTATAGAGAAAAAGATCGCAATATATTGAAATTTAAAGTGTTTTCATTATTTTGTATTTTAAAATGAACTTCTATTTTTCATGTTTGATATTTTTAACTTATTATTTTAATTAGTTATTTATACGGTTTGTAAAGTCAGTCTTATTCATGTTGATTTGGTTTTTGTCTTCTTGTTCTTCAAGTCTGTATTCTGAACTTAATGGTAAAGTGGGTTTGCGTTCAGCTTGTCTATAGTCATGATCCGCAGAATCAAGTTGCTTTTGTGGTTGCCAGATTTTTTTTCTACTGGGTCAATGCTGACTTTTCGTGTAAGTTAAATTGTGTTTGGCGATGCTGTTTTTGTTAATGCTTTGAAATGGTTAGTAAAGTTACATAACAAAGCATTTAAGAGGGACAATCAACGCGTGGCATTTTTGGTTTGGATACGCATTTGAGGTGACGGCTGGTTAGTTTGAGCGCAGTGGTTTACGTTGCTTGCCCCTTAATGCGGCGTTATAAGCAAATTCAGCTCCAGAGGATGAAAAATGGAAATCGAGTACAAAGTAAACCATCCAATCTCAGTTGAACAATTCGTGAGTTTACTGAAGAAAACATCATTGGGTGAGCGGCGTCC
>NZ_VHTC01000072.1:0-2532 GCF_013048685.1 Vibrio sp. A8-1 | reverse complement strand
GTGAGCTTACGGCAGCATGGCGTGACATAGGTAATAAAGCGAAAAATCTGGTTTCTTAAATTTCAGGCACGGCAATACTTAGGCCACGGGCCCAAGCATTGCTTGATAATGAGCGGTTTATTATTGGTATTGGTCGAGATAATTCCAAGGTAGGTATTTTTCAGGATGCTTTTTTGCATCATCCGCATCTCGTTGCAGTCGCGTAAAATAATCAAATACATTGATGCCTGCTTCATTGCCTGTTGCTATCATCGACGTGATAACATCGCCAATGTTCGCACCGAGTAAGCTTTTACGAAACATCGCATTTTTTCTATCTCGCACCACTATTTTTAACATCGATTCTATGCGGTTATTATCTATTTTTACCCCTTCGTGATGGCAAAATAAACTCAGCCCGTCATAGTGTTTTAAAAAATAACGGATCGCTTTGCCTAGACCGCTATTTTCTTCAATGCTTTCATTAGTAAAGTGCTTTTCACCCCAGCTTTTAATCGCTTCTAATATGGGTAATGAATGTTGTTGATGGTACTCAAGTCGCTCGCGTGCGGTAAGCTCACGTTCAATGGTTGTATGTTCATTGCGCCAAACTTCACCATAGAGTGTGAGTATATTTTCAACCTCTTCGGGGAAATGATTAATGACATCGACAAACTGGCGTCTTGCATGGCTATTACAAAGTGACGTTTCAACCTCGCAAGTACTTGGCTGATTACTGGCGAGTGCATCACTCATTAATATCGGTATGATAGTGACTTGTCGTTTGTAGAGTATCCGGTCGATAAACTCACCTGCGTGCCCAATATTGGTTTCAAATAACACAATATCATGGCCCGTTTTTATGCTGGCAATCACTCCTGATGTATACACACCTGAGCGCAAGCGTGTTTTCTCGCCATTACGTACTTTCTTCTCAATTGGCTTGGCGTCAAGAATACGGTGGGTGGTGTCATCTAAGTAATAGTGCTTTGCATCGCCAGCGAGCTCAAACAAGTGCTGGTAAACAGGATAAATCGCATCACAGACAAGCTCGACTTGGTCAAACACCGTCGACGCAGTGATGTTGACGCCCAATAGCTTTTGGATGTTGCCTTGACGATAAAAAGGTAGCCCAGCAAAGTATTTATAAATCGCCATTAACGCACGCGCAGAGTAGCCATATTTTTGATGGCTATTACCATCATTTAATACTTCATCGGGCAAGTTTGCCGTGAAGTAGGCACCACACGCATTGCAACGCAGGCGCTCCATAATATGTTGCTCTGGGGTAAAAGGCGTTTGCCCTGTAATGCGTAATAAACTGCCTGGCTCGACTTTATAGACCTTACCTTTCAAACATTCTGGGCAGCTATCTCCTTTATTTATCTCGTTTAACGCATGTTTGATGA
The DNA here is from genome assembly GCF_013048685.1 of Vibrio sp. A8-1. Classification (NCBI taxonomy): domain Bacteria; kingdom Pseudomonadati; phylum Pseudomonadota; class Gammaproteobacteria; order Vibrionales; family Vibrionaceae; genus Vibrio; species Vibrio sp. A8-1. The sequence goes on along the minus strand of NZ_VHTC01000072.1, from coordinate 1,144 downwards.
TAACGGGTTTGACCTGTGTAAAGTCTTCATCCTGTGTTTTTGGTTTTTTACTTTTCTTGCTGGTAGTTTTTTTCTGCGCATTACACAGGTCGCTTTGCTTTTCTGATGATTTTTCAATCCCAAGTAACTTACGTAATTTATGCACGGTGATACCGTGGTCAGCCAGCTTGTTTTGTGTTGTTGTTAATGTCAGTAACGCATCAAGCAATAACTGATAATCATCAGCGCTAAGCGCAAGATTATTTTCTTTGGCTTCAATCACTCGCTTGATTAAATCATCGAGAGATTGTGCATCGATATCGTTAAAAGGTTTTGCCACAATAAGCCTTTTGCCTGCGGGGATAAAAAAGAGGATGGAGTATGATCCGATTAAAAATGAAATCAAGCGGTTATTTATAATGGGATGTAATTACCGTTGAGTAATTGTCGTAAATGTTTGGCGTCCACGGACGTCATGGCGCTATTAATGGTTGGCCAGCCGGAGAACTTGCCCTTAGATAAACGCTTTGTCATCAACCAAAAACCGTTATTTTCATAAGCGAGTGCACGCACCATGGTTTTGTTACGATTAATAAAAACAAACAAGGTACCAGAGCGAGGCTCACAACGAAGGCGTTGTTTACACAGCGCAGCTAACCCATCAATGCCTTGACGAAAATCAGCGGGCTGGGTAGCAATCAAAATGTCACTATGACGGGTTAAATGGATCATGATTTTATGGCCTCAATTAACTGAGTAAACCGTGTTTGGCTGACTTCGCCTGATACGGCTAAAGAATTGCCATTGTTGAACTTCAGATCGATAGAAAGTAACTCGGTTATTGGCGTCGTATTGGGTAGTGAAATAAAGTGATTGGATACATCATTTGATGAGTTGGCGGTAAGCCAAGTATTGAATTGCTCATGACTAATACGCAACTTTTTAACAATGGTTGTTTTTGAATAATGCGATAAAAGGGCGATCGCTTGCTGGCGCAAATTTTCAGGGATTGCACTACCTCTGGAAGGTTTATTGCTTCGCCACTGTTCAAAGTTAGCGAGGGTGTTAAGGAGTTTATCTGGCATCATTGTGACCGGGTTGATTTAGTTACAATGATTAAATCAGGTTAATTGAAATAAGTTGAGCTACGCTGCCGTAAGCTCAC
>NZ_VHTC01000071.1:0-3097 GCF_013048685.1 Vibrio sp. A8-1 | reverse complement strand
CGCCACTGTTCAAAGTTAGCGAGGGTGTTAAGGAGTTTATCTGGCATCATTGTGACCGGGTTGATTTAGTTACAATGATTAAATCAGGTTAATTGAAATAAGTTGAGCTACGCTGCCGTAAGCTCACAATTTATATGAATCTCGGCTTTCTCGATAATTTTCGGCAAGGATCTTAAGTCCTAATATTTCCGTATAAAATGACTTAGATCGTTGATAATCTGAGCAAATAATCGCTACATGATGAATACTTTCTAAATTCACAACATTCTCCGATTTGAACTTTAGCCGAGTAAACATAACGCCGCGTTAAGGGGTGAGCAACGCAACTACCAACCTTCCGCATTGCACTAAAAACCAATAAAATCAACGCATAATGAAAATGCTATGCGTTGCGAATCCCTCTTTAACGCCTTGTTATGCGCGTGCTTCAGACCAAACAGCAAATTCATTACCACTTGGCTCTATAAAATGAAAACGACAACCACCAGGAAATTCAAAGATTGGACGGATGATATCGCCGCCATTTTTCACAACTTTCCCCAATGTGCTTTCAATATCTGAACTATAGAAAACTAAGAGTGCGCCACCATTTTCAGTCCGACTAGAACGCTCAGATTTGAAAAAACCACCATCTAAACCTTCATTTGAAAAAGCTGCGTATTCAGGTCCATAGTCAACAAAGCTCCAGCCAAAAACCTTTGAAAAGAATGCTTTCGTTGACTCTAAGTCTTTCGCTGCAAATTCTACATAATTGAGCTTTTCATGCTGATTCATTGTTAACTCCTGTCATTTTTCCAATTAGCGCATAACGCCCAATTAAGTAGCCCGAAACGCAACGACCAACTTTACGCACAACACCGTAATCACTAAACTCAACGCATAATAAAAATGCCACGCGTTGAGGGTCTGCTTGAATTGTTTGTTATATTTCAGTTCCATACAGCCACTGAAACACCAAACAACCTTTGAAAATAGTACATAACATCAAAAGCTTAACGTCAGTTGAGCCAGATTTCGATACAAAAAACAATTAATTTTGAAATCGAATCAAGCTTACCCATTGATTCTGATGATAAATATCAGAGAAATAAGCCATTAATGTAAACCAAATCAAAAGAGCTGCTAAATGCGATTAAACAATAATGTTCGTTAGACATTGATAAACTTGATCAAATCAACAGCTATGCTTCACAAGAAATCATCAACCAGCAAAACACTCACATTACCACTTAACTTTTAAATTTGTAGTACGTTGAATTTAAGAGAAATATAACGCCCGGTTAAGGGGCAGCCAACGCCATTACCAAGCTTCCGCATAACACCGTAACCACAAAAACCAACGCACAGTAAAAATGCCACGCGTTGGCTGTCCCTCTTGAACCGTTTGTTATGTGAATTTACCAGAATTTCCACCATGCCCTCTTTTCCACTTCACCACCCTCAGAACCGTCAGGGTATACAACTATTTCCGCTTGTGGGCTAAAGAGGGCAAGATTATGTTTAACAGCGAGTGATTGAACAAGGTCATATACGTAGTCAGATTTAGACCAAACCGAGCTTATAATTATGTGCGCGGCAGACTTATCAAACTCACAACTCCAAGGACAAAAATCGATGTCCTCAGTTTTGTCGTCCGGAATGTCATCAATTTCAGGATGTATGGCAGTTAACTCACGATAAAAATCTTCTATTGCTGCATTTTTAGCAACATTACTGTAATTACCTTCAAGTATTTCAGCGTAAATTTCACTGGCTTCCGCGTTGGATACTCGCTTTTCCAAACTTAAAATTGCGATATCAAAACTCATAGTTTCCCTTATTCACATAACGCCCGGTTAAGGGGCAACCAACGCTACTACCAACTTTCCGCATAACACCGTAATCACAAAAACCAACGCATAATAAAAATGCCACGCGTTGGTTGTCCCTCTTGAACCGTTTGTTATATTTCAGTTACATACAGCTACTGAAATACCACACAACCTTTAAAAATTAGCTAAAAAATCAATCGATTAACGTAAATTGAAATCACTTTTTTGTACAAAAATACAAGCAGATAATTTTATAATCGATAAAATATTACCAATTGATTTTAATAACAAATATTAGATAAATAAGAAATTAATGTTAACTCAATCGAAAAAACTACCAAATGCGATTAAACGATAATGTTTATTAGTCATTGATATACATGTTCAACCAACAGCTATCGGAAACCAGAAATCATCAACCAGCAAAACACTTACATTACCACTTAACGTTTAAATTTGTAACACGTTGAATTTAAGAGAAATATAACGCCGCGTTAAGGGGTGAGCAACGCAACTACTAACTCACCGCATTACACTAAAAACTAATAAAATCAAAGCATAACGAAAATGCTACGCGTTGCGAATCCCTCTTTAACGCCTTGTTATGCGTAACTTTCTCCTGACAGGACAGAAATTCTTTCTAAATCTTGGCTTGGAAAATCAGGATCTACATACACATACATACGACTTATTCTTTCTCCTTTAAATTCAAATACACTACAAAAACGACCAGTGGAAACATTGTTGTCCGGCCAAGAAGTACCATCGCTCATTACACCACCCTCCTGTCCTTCAACAATTACCTTGTTTCCAGCGGTTGTTATTTGAAAGCCGTCTATGTCGTGCCAAATACTGATCAACGAACTACCAATTCTATTGCCGAACTCCACTAAGGCATTCTTTCCTTTCGCTTGTCCAAATTTAGGAAAGAAAAAATCAACATCCTCTGAAAACAGATCCAGATAACTAGGATCACCTGCGTCTACTTTCTTGAAATACTTAATTACTAGTTCAACTAACTCATCTTTGTTCATAATTATTCCTACGTCCATATTATATTTACGCATAACGCCGCGTTAAGGGGTGAGCAACGCAACTACCAACTCTCCGCATTGCACTAAAAACTAATAAAATCAACGCATAACGAAAATGCTACGCGCTGAAGGATCCCCTCATAAATCACCCAGCGCATAACCATATTGGTGAAGTTGCCGTGTAAGCTCTGCCCCTGCTTCGAGCAGCTCTAACGTTGTAATTTCGTAGTCTGACCTGCGTAGAACTTCCAT
>NZ_VHTC01000070.1:0-3143 GCF_013048685.1 Vibrio sp. A8-1 | reverse complement strand
TAGCCCTAACAAGGCGTTAAAGAGGGATTCGCAACGCGTAGCATTTTCGTTATGCGTTGATTTTATTAGTTTTTAGTGTAATGCGGTGAGTTGGTAGTTGCGTTGCTCACCCCTTAACGCGGCGTTATAACGCATTTGAGTTCATCGTATATAAAGGAATGAAATGGACGAATATTGGAATCCGATGGTACCTGAATTGTCGGTATCAAACTTCACTACATCACTGAGGTTTTATTGTGAAGTTCTCGGTTTTAAGATTAGAAATCAACGAGATAATCCCGACTTTGCTTACTTGGAACTTGAAAAAATCCAGATCATGTTGGAGCAAATTCATGATGAAGCTTGGGTTACGGATAGCTTAGTCGCACCATTTGGTAGAGGCGTTAACTTTCAAATTGAGCTGTCAGATATATCTTCGATTTATGAGCGCATTCAAGCAGCAGACATCAAGTTGTTTAAAGAACTCAAAGAAACATGGTATGACATTGGCGAAATACTATCGGGTCAGAAAGAGTTTCTGATACAAGATCCGGATGGTTATCTTTTGCGTTTTACCGAGTATTTAGGTGAAAAATCCAAGTCATAGAATTGCGTTATAACAAACAATTCAAGCAGACCCTCAACGCGTGGCATTTTCGTTTTGCGTTGAGTTTAGTGATTACGGTGTTGTGCGGAAAGTTAGTAGTAGCGTTTCGGGCTACTTAATTGGGCGTTATGCTTTATTGAGCCTCAGCAAAATCAATATATAAATTTTAATGGGAAAACTTAGTCTGATTTAGAAATTTTCGTATTCTAATTCATTGATATTATGAGTTTATTGTTCTTTTTGGTGGCGATTAAAAGTTGAACGATGCTTGTGTTTTGTCGGCCAACTCTGCTCTGATAAATTGTGTACGCAAAAGGTTCGATTGTTGCTGAAAGGTCTTTTCCTTTGATGTTGTTTGCTCCTTGATTCCGCAGGCTAATTCGCTTCAACTTGTTTGGGATCTTATCGACAACAATGATTGCTGAAAGTAGGCTGGTTTGTCATTTTGAGTTAAACTGCTGCGAACAAATGAATTTTGTAAAAGTTCAATGTAATCAATAAGTAATAAAGCATAACAAACGCTTCAAGAGGGACTTCCAACGCGTGGCATTTTTATTGTGCGTTGATTTCGGTGGTTACGGTGTTATGCGGAAACTTGATAGTAGCGTTGTCAGCCCCTTAAGCGGGCGTTATAACCTTGGTGAAATTTCGATATGTTTAGTGAAATTAAACAATTTTCAGAAAAACTTGAAAGCCTAAAAGGTGGTTCAGGTTCATGTATAAGATCGGCAATGTATCATGTTGAAAAAGCAGAGGTTCTATCTGGTGTAGATCCAGAAATGTCAGTGTTCCGGCTTATTACCGCAGAAGAAGAGGCTGCTACTGCAATCTTGTTGATGTTGAAAGAGCATGGTTACGAGGGGGCAAAAGAATTAAATAAAAACAATCACCTGCATAAACAATGTCTTTACCCATACATTTGTTCGATTATTGAACTTCTCAAGTTAGACTTGAGGAAGGTATCAAACCACCCTCCCATCCTAGAGTGGGTTGATGTTGATGGTATGGATGCAATCAAATTGGGGATTCGAGTAACTATTGAGGACCAAAATTTGATCATGGAAATGAATCCACCTCTGAATTTTCGAGTTTCTCGTAACGAAGAATTGCATGACTTTAGCCATGAGCTTGTAGTCTTTCTGGAACGAAAAGGGTTTAACGATACAGTTAAGCACTTAAAGGAAAATGCCAACTTACGTAACAAATTACTGTATTCTGATGGTAAAACTATTCCAAACACTTTAGCTGATACTGACAACGGAAAATATGAAAAGCTTGGACAGTATCTACTACAAAAAGTTAACGTGCTTATTGCTATTTATTTCATGACAGCACCATACAAAAAAATGGATAAAGCACACTTTCTTGAGCAAGCATTACATAGTTACCTAAAAGTACTAAAGCATGTAAAAGGGCAACGGTTATAACAAACTGTTTAAGAGTGATTCGCAACGCGTGGCATTTTTGCCGTGCGTTGTTTTTAGTGATTAAGGTGGTATGCGGCGGCTTTTGTATTGCGTTGCTCACACCTTAACAGGGCGTTAAATTACTACTTTCACAATAGAAATAATCTTACTGAGATAGAAATGGATAAAAGAAATTATTATAAATTCGCATATGATCATTTACTGGCTATATACCCAGACAAGCCATGGGTGAAAATCATTTCAAAAATGTCGGGTAAAAATGGTAAGGCGCTAGCTATAAATAAGTTTGGTGAAAGAATGATAGCTTTTGGTCTTTTCCTTTGGGAAACCAAGCCATTTGAAAAGTGTGACTCTTATGAGAAAGGAGCAATAGCTGAAGCGCTTTTTTATAGTGGAAAATTTCTAGAATACTTAGAAACACTTCCTGATGTAACACGTAATGGTTTGAAATCTAGGTTTGGATCAGCTCTGAAAGAATCTGATGACATGAGAGCGTTAATGTTTGAAGTTTTTTCTTACTTCTATCTTGTTGATAAAGGCTACGTAGTAGAAAGTAAAGATCTGGATGGTTCTAATGAGACATTTGATTATCTAGCAACTAGTGGTGGCGAAGTTCAAGTTGAGTGTAAGTCTTTTGCTTATGATAAAGGGCTGTTTATTACCAGTGATGAAGCGCAAGTTTTACTGAGATTAATCCTAGAAAAAGGGCTCAAAGTTAAACAACCTCCCCAAAGCGCACTAACATGCGTAGAACTTGAAATGTTAAGTGGTTTCCCTAAATCTAAAAGCGGACAAAAAACACTTTTAGAAGAAGTTGATGCCGTAATCTCAGGTCGCTCAAACGATAGTGAGCTTTTTAAGGTAGGTATAAAAACATTTGCAAATTTAGATAACATTGAAAAAGAAGAAGTTTGGGAAAATATAAAATTTGAATCCGGTGGTATTGAACTTGCTTTCGCTGTTTCAGCTGTAAATGGGAAAGATAGTAGGCATGCACTCAGCACTGAGGGATCCCCTCATAATTTCCCCAAAGCGCAACCGTACCTGAATAGATTTTGAGCAAGTATGGTTGCAGCTACGAGCAAGTCTTTCCTCGTTATTGCGTAGCCAGAATGCCGCAGAACTTCCAT
>NZ_VHTC01000006.1:0-170232 GCF_013048685.1 Vibrio sp. A8-1 | reverse complement strand
AATGTCAGTTCTGAGTGAAATCATCACGTCAGTCGTTGAGAAGAAACCGTACCCGAACGTTTTTGATCTATAAACTGCACATGCTTCTTCAGGCATGGTAAGTCAAGATACCTCGGTGAACGCTTACGATATATACCCAAACCACTTGGAGTTGCAGGTAGCCAACACCGCTGCAGCTTCAAGTCGAAAGGGTATAAACAGAGGTGATGGGAAATCCCTTCTCATCACCTCTAGTGTTGCCGGTATTGTTATTTGATTTGGAGTATCAAAAGGCACAGTAGTGAGAGGAGAGGAATGTGAGTAGTGATAACGGTGGGATCCCGCGCCCAAGTGGTAAGGTTAACCCAATTGATACGGACTATACCGTTGGCCAAGATAATGTGGTGTTATCGGTTGGGCCTTTTGGCTTAGACATTCATAACCGAGTGTTCGCCGTATCTGGGCTAGCAATCATTATTTTTGTATTTACGACTTTGATTTTCCGCGAGCAAGTAGAACCTGTCTTTTTACATATGCGTGGTTGGCTGACCTCGCATTTAGATTGGTTTTTCATGCTATCGGCCAATATCTTTGTCTTGGTGTGTTTAGGTTTGGTGGTATCGCCATTAGGCCGAGTGCGTATTGGTGGCACTGACGCGGTACCCGACTATTCTTACGCTGGTTGGCTAGCTATGCTATTTGCTGCAGGAATGGGGATTGGTTTGGTGTTCTTTGGTGTGTCAGAACCCATGTCACACTTTAGCAGTTCCTTATCAGGCGCAGCCATAGAAGATGGCTTACGTACCGATTGGGCGCCACTGGGCGGTGCAATGGGAGATACCGAAGCGGCTCGTCGATTAGGTATGGCAGCAACGATTTACCACTGGGCGCTGCACCCATGGGCAATCTATGCATTACTGGCACTAGGGTTAGCCATTTTCTCATTTAATAAGGGATTACCACTGACAATGCGTTCAATTTTTTATCCTCTCTTTGGTGAGCGGGTATGGGGTTGGACAGGGCATGTGATCGATATTTTGGCGGTGGTAGCGACCGTGTTCGGTTTAGCCACTTCCTTAGGCTACGGAGCGTCTCAAGCAGCGACTGGACTTAACTTTTTATTCGATGTCCCCTTAACTGATACTACACAAGTGGTATTGATCATTGTGATCACCGCGTTAGCATTGATCTCAGTCGTTGCAGGGCTAGATAGTGGTGTTAAACGTTTATCAGAAATCAATATGGGCCTAGCCGCCTTATTGCTGCTGTTTATCGTTGTTGTTGGTCCGACGTTAGCGATTTTAACGGGATTTTTCGATAATATTGTTGCTTATGTTACATACCTACCTGAATTAGCCATGCCATTTGGTCGCGAAGATGTGAATTATTCACAAGGTTGGACGGCGTTTTACTGGGCGTGGTGGATTTCTTGGTCACCATTTGTCGGTATGTTTATTGCGCGAGTATCGCGTGGTCGTACGGTACGCGAATTTATTGTTTGTGTGTTGTTGATCCCATCGACGGTCTGTGCATTTTGGATGACAGCCTTTGGTGGCACAGCGATTAGCCAATACGCTAATGATGGTTATCAAGCAGTGATGGGCGCTGATTTACCCGTTAAGTTATTTGCGATGCTGGATGCCATGCCGTTGGCGAGTATTACGTCGGTGATTGGCATCATTTTGGTCGTGGTCTTCTTTATCACCTCTTCAGATTCAGGGTCATTGGTGATTGATACTATCGCAGCAGGCGGAAAAGTGAATGCGCCGACGCCACAGCGTATCTTCTGGTGTACCTTTGAAGGTTTAGTCGCTATTGCATTAATGCTAGGTGGTGGGTTAGCCGCAGCGCAGGCGATGGCGGTCACAACTGGTTTCCCGTTTACCATTGTCTTACTGGTCGCGACGGTGTCACTGATTAAGGGATTAATGAGCGAACCCAGAAAAGCAAAAGCCAAATAAAGAGCCAATAACGGCATATACCGAAAGTCGAAAGAATACCGTTGCTTCTCGATAAAAAAAGCCCTAACAGAGAGTTAGGGCTTTTTGTTGTACGACTGAAAGTTAACGAATCAAAAGCAGCGGGACGTTGGATTCAATGATGATTTTTGTGGTGTTGCTACCTACAAAAAACTGACGCAGTTTTGAGTGACCATAAGCGCCCATCACAATCATTCCCAACTGATGATGCTGTTGGTAATCGAGAATCGCGCGGTGCACGTCACCGGTTAAGCTGGCTTCCACCACATTGACGCCATGAGTACGCAACTTTTCCGCTGCGTTAGCAAACGCGGTCGCTTTTTCATCTGAGTCTTCGACCATCACTAAGTGACAAGTCAGCCCTTTGAGTAGCGGAGTATTGATCGCTTTTTCAACCAGCTTTTGGCTCACTTCACTGCCATCAAACGCTAACAAATAATTTTGCGGCGCTGCAAAGTCCCCGGTCGCGACTAAAATATGACTTTTAATGGTGCGAACCACACTTTCCAATTGTGAACCAACGGCTTTAGTATTGCTTTGGTTCACCTCACCAGATTTGCCGACCACGAGGACGCGGATATCTTTTTCCATGTCCAACAAAGTTTCAAGTAAGTCACCGTGTTTTTGCAGTTTTTGTAGATCAGTAAAACCAGACTCAAGGGCTTTGGCTTCTAACTCATTGAGTAAGGCCTTTCCGTGTCTTAATGCTACTTTGGCGCGTTTTTCATCCAGCTCGACCAGCTCTTGTAGTAAGTGCTCACAACTGCCTAGTCCAATGTTTCCGGATAATTCAATGGCAATTTCTCGATCGGATTTATCGAGCACATGCAGTAGAGTGAGTGGCGCAGACAAGGTTTTCGCTGTCCAAACGCTCAGATCCGCCACGGACTGTGAATAGCTCGCTCCATCGATACAGGCAATAATATTTGTCATGCTTTGCTCCTTAGTGACCGCCCATCAGTTTTGCCACTTCTTCGGGTTTATTATGAACACCGAACTTGTCGACAATGGTGGCTGTTGCTTCATTCATGCCGATTAATGTTACTTCAGCCCCTTCACGGCGGAATTTAATCACCACTTTATCAAGGGAAGAGACGGCAGTAATATCCCAGAAATGTGCTGCAGAGAGATCGATGGTGACATGATCCAATGCTTCTTTGAAGTCGAATGAGTTGATAAATTGATCTGACGAGGCAAAAAAGACTTGCCCAACAACACGATAAGTACGCTGGCTGCCATTTTCTACTAAGTCGCTCTTGATAACCATAAAGCGGCCAATTTTATTGGCAAAGAATAGTGCAGCTAATAGCACGCCAACTCCAACACCAATCGCAAGATTGTGGGTCATGACCACCACAATCACAGTCGAAATCATGACAATATTGGTCGAAAGTGGATGCGATTTAAGATCTCTAATTGAGCTCCAAGAGAAGGTGCCGATGGAGACCATGATCATTACGGCGACTAGAGCTGCCATAGGGATCAAGCTTAACCAATCACTAAGAAAAACCACCATGATAAGTAGTAGTATACCCGCGACAAAAGTCGATAGACGGCCTCGACCACCGGATTTAACATTAATAATTGATTGACCAATCATCGCACAGCCAGCCATACCACCTAAAAAGCCAGTGGCAATGTTGGCCACACCTTGGCCTTTACATTCGCGGTTTTTATCGCTGTCGGTATCGGTAAGATCATCAACAATCGTGGCGGTCATCATCGATTCAAGCAAACCGACGACAGCAAGGCCAGCAGAGTAAGGTAAGATGATCAGTAAGGTTTCTAGGTTAAGCGGTACATCAGGCCACAAGAAAATTGGCAGTGTATCGGGTAAATCCCCCATGTCACCGACGGTACGAATATCGATGCCAAAACTAATAGCGATAATGGTTAAGGTGATAATACATACCAGCGGAGAAGGCAGCATTTTGCCAATGACGGGTACATAAGGGAAAAGATAAATAATGCCTAAGCCAGCTAAAGTCATCACATAGACATGCCAGGTGACATTGGTTAGCTCTGGAAGCTGAGCCATAAAAATTAAAATTGCTAAGGCGTTAACAAAACCGGTGACCACTGAACGCGATACAAAGCGCATTAAATTCCCCAGTTTTAGATAACCGGCGGCAATTTGTAATACTCCAGTGAGCAGTGTCGCCGCTAATAAATATTCTAGGCCGTGTTCTTTAACCAGCGTGACCATTAATAGAGCCATAGCGCCCGTTGCAGCAGAAATCATTCCCGGGCGTCCGCCAGTAAAGGCAATAACCACCGCCATACTAAAAGAGGCATATAGACCCACTTTGGGGTCAACACCAGCAATAATTGAAAAAGCAATTGCTTCTGGGATCAGTGCTAGCGCAACCACTAAACCAGCTAAAACATCCCCTCGCACGTTGGATAACCAATCGCGCTTAATATTCTGTAACATCTGTTTTCTCTATAAATAGGTAAATAAAAGGTGTGAATTGAGAGGTGGTCATTGTTCTAGGGCGGCGTAAGTGACATGCACGGAATCTCCTATTGGCCATTTAGAAATGTGATCTTAATCATTGCTGTTCTGAAGGTCAACCAAGGAAACCGTTAAGACGGTGTTTTGCTTTTTACTTTTTGCCAATGAGTAAGGAAAAAAACAGCATTGATCTTTGACTTTTTGCTTCGAAAGCCTTAACTTCAAACGCATCTGATTTTTCATATGTGTTTGTTATGTGCGATACGTTAACCTTCTATAAATCATTAGCTGAAGAGACTCGGCTTAAATCATTATTACTAATAAGTCGGCATCGAGAACTGTGCGTGTGTGATTTAATGACCGCACTCTCTCTCAGTCAACCCAAAGTCTCTCGTCATTTAGCCGAGCTACGTAAAAACGGTTTGGTGATTGATGAGCGGCGGGGTAAATGGGTCTATTACCAAATTAATCCACAATTACCGAATTGGATGCGTGAGGTATTAATGATGTCGATGGAAAACAATCGATCACTGATAGCAAAAGAGAGTCAAACCATTACTCATCAACCGTGCATCAGTTGACGAGCTTATTTCACGATATCGAAAAGACTGAGCGTTATAGATAAGCGGTAAGCTCGTCAAACACCTGAATCTGAGATAGATAAATTCTATGATTGAGTCGAGTTAATGTCGCGTCTGCGTTAAGTCGTTAAAGTAGAAACGAATCAATAATACAATGAGATTAAAATAATGAGCGAAGTATTTACTTGTGCAGAGACGCCTGCTGCTAAAAAAATGAGTTTTTTAGACCGTTATTTAACGCTGTGGATTTTCCTCGCTATGGGGTTTGGTGTCGCGGTGGGATTTTTATTTCCACAAGTTGCCCAGTGGAATGAAAGCATGTCCGTCGGTTCAACCAATATCCCTCTAGCGATAGGTTTAATTTTAATGATGTATCCGCCATTGGCGAAAGTAAATTATCGATTATTAGGTGAAGTGACGCGTGATAAGCGTGCGATTACTTTATCTTTGGTGATGAACTGGATTGTTGGGCCGGTTTTAATGTTTGCTTTAGCTCTCTTCTTTTTACGTGACTATCCCGGTTACATGGTCGGATTAATTTTAATTGGTTTAGCGCGTTGTATTGCCATGGTATTAGTGTGGAACGATATTAGTGGTGGTAATAAAGAGTATGGTGCTGCTTTGGTAGCGTTAAATAGCCTTTTCCAAATCGTTACTTATAGTTTTATGGCGTGGCTTTTCATTACTGTATTACCGCCTTATTTTGGTCTTGATAGTTTTGCTGTTGATATTACGATGTTGGATATCGCAGAAAGTGTCTTGATTTATTTAGGTATTCCATTTTTAGCGGGTTTTCTGAGCCGCAAGTGGTTGGTCGCGGCTAAAGGCGAGCGTTGGTATAATGAAGTCTTTATTCCACGTATCTCACCGATAACCTTAATTGCGCTATTAGCAACCATTGTTTTAATGTTCAGTTTAAAAGGTGAAATGATCATCCAGTTACCGATGGATGTGATTCGTATTGCTATTCCATTAGTTATCTATTTTTTGGTGATGTTTTTTGTTAGTTTTTTCGTGGGTAAAAAATTAGGTATCCCGTACGATCAAAATACTTCAATTGCTTTCACTTCATCGGGTAATAACTTTGAACTCGCTATCGCCGTTTCTATTGCTGTTTTTGGTTTAAACTCAGATCAAGCATTCGCGGGCGTGATAGGGCCATTAGTCGAAGTGCCTGTGCTGATTGCTTTAGTCAACGTCGCGCTACGGATGAAGAAAAAATATTACCCTCAAACACGCTAATCGAATAGCCCAAGGTCAATCATCAGACGTTGGGCTAATCGTCTAACGGCTAGTCCAGACCTGCTTTAATTCAGGCCACCCCCAGGTGGTTAAAGCAACATTTTTAATTAAATCGTGGAAACGTAGCACTTGTTGCTCGTGATAGAGTGGTTGCAAAACACCATGATGGATCAAAGTTGCTACCAAAGGCTCTAATACCACAAGGTACTGCTCTATACAGACGTTTGCACGTATATCCGCTAACGATTGACGTAGCCATTTACTGGCCACATCATCCAGCGCATGGTGAAGCAGCGGGTTACTGTAAAGAAACTGATAGGCACTGGTATGACGATTATCATCTAAGTTAATACTGCTCAAGATTAGGGTTTCATTGAGAGTTCCCTGTGCTGCTTTTTGTTGCAAGGTTTGATAGTCGTAACTGTGGATGATGACTTGAATACCGTGATCAGCCAACCGCTTAGCTATCGCTTCAGCACACTCAATCAATGTCACGTAGTTGTATACGGCCATCGTCATTGATGTCGGTAATGGGCACTGAGTGGCGGGGAATCGAGATAACTTGGTCCAACAAGGCAATAAATGATCCGCGGGAGTGAGGTTTGAGTGCGCTATATCGCTCAATAACCAGTTTGACTCAAGCAAGCTAAGTAACCATTGGCGTTGTTGGTCGTCGAGCGGTAGGTTAGCGTGGTGATTATTTAATAAAAAAATCGCCCCCTCTTCTTGGCGAGAGAATTGATTAATTTGTTGGTTTTCAATGTTCGGGGATTCTGCCGATACGTAATATTGGCAGCTTCGGCCAGCGTGAGGAATGGCGTCGGTTGCAGTTGTTACATCTTGGTCGAATAGCCAGATAGTAATCTGATCGCATAATGAACGGCAACCATAGTATCGATTGAAAGCATGCAGTACTAATTGCTTATCGGTATGAGTATAAACTTTGAATGCACCACTGCCGATCACGTTGGAGTTGGACTGCTGAAGCTGTTTAACCGGTTGAATAGAATAACTGACACCGCTAATCAGACCTGCAAAGCTTTGATCAGGGACGGTGAATTCAAACAGTATTTCCCGCGGATGCGGGGCACTAATGCGTTTTAAATGAGCAAGTTCATGCTGATAATTCGGTAAGGATTTTAAGTGTGAAAAGAGCTCGACAATACTTTGCGCATCGATCATTTGTCCGTCATGAAACGTTAGATCTGGGCGTAAATAAAAGCGCCACTGATAATTCTCAGCATCATAATGCCAATGGTGAGCCAGTTCCGGATGTACTTGTCCGTCAGCATCACAACGGACCAAGCAAGCGTAAATCTGTCGCACTAAAAAGCGTTCACTGTTACGTTGTGGATGATGGGGCAGCAGAGCTTGAAAGGGGCGGCGATAGGTCAATTGGATATGTAAGCGCCCTTCATGCATTGAAGCCCCGGATGTTTGCTGTAATAGCCGAGCAAAAACCTGTTCATCTTGCTCTAACAGATCCAAGGCTTTGTCATACTGTCCACGCAAAAGACAGTCACTGGCTAGATGTTCTTTGAGCCGCTCAGGATCTTGCAATAAACACAGCGTTGAGCGCTTATTTCGGCCAACCTTAGGCTGCCACGAGAGCCAGCCTTGTTGCTGCATTTGTTGTAGCAAGACACGCGTATAGCGCGGGCTACTGCATAATCGATTGGCAACCTCCTCTAACGTAGCACTGATGGGTTGTTCTATCCTATAACCATCGAAGCGTAAGTAATAACGATATAAATTAAGGATAGACAAAATAGGTTTCCTTTTTAAATTTTTGCTCCCTATTTAAGGGGGTAATGATAGATCGTTTTCCATTAAGAGCCATCTTATGGTCTATTTAAAACTTTCATGGGCTTTTTCAGTCCATTGTGTATTGACGGTGTCAATGAGTCATTCGATTTATTTTTAAATAAGGATGTAAAATAAATTATCCTGTCAGTTTTTCTTTTCCTTAAATCTAGCATACTAAAGATATCCCAAGCCAGAAGAGGATACCATAATGCCAACCACATCAGCTGTTGCTCGCTCAAGCAAACCTATTGAAACGGGGTCTGTTGTTCACCCGCAGCCATTAACAGAATACTACTTACAACGCTTAGCGGTATGCCAATCTCGTTCAGAAAAGCAAGCGCTATTCGCTTTGATCCAACTATGCCAATGGCAACAAGAGATAAACAGTAAATCTAACTGAATAACTGCATGGCACCTTATTTACGCCCGCTCCTGACCCCCATCAAGAGGCAAGTAAGGTGCCATTTTTACGTTTTCCATTCATCGATGTTTCTGCAACACTTCACTTTGCTAGCTTGATTACGACTTCAACATGTTGTGCTTGACGAGCGCAAAATAAGATATATGATTTACCATATATCTGAAAAATCGAATGTGATAGCGCTCAATTCTTAGCCTAGCAGCGCCACTCATGATTCGGATCGTTTGTTGCTAATAAGGTTAATCTACCGATGAAAATTAATCGCTTAACGGCCAAAAAGAACAGCTTACATATTTATGATCCCGCTCTGTGTTGCAGTAGCGGAGTGTGTGGCGTCGATGCTGATCAAGTGTTAATCCAGTTTTCAGCTGATCTGGATTGGTTAAAACAACAAGATGTAACGATAAAACGTTTTAATTTGGCCCATGATCCGATGGCATTTGCTACCCAGCCACAAATCAAAACCTTACTTGAGCAACAAGGGGTTGAGCATTTACCCGCGTTTATCCTTGATGAGCAATTAGTGCTATCAGGACGTTATCCGACCCGAGACGAGCTAGCACAATGGTTTGACTTAGTGATGCTCACTAGTCAAAGCGACTCAAGTAAAGGTTGTCAATCACCCGGCTGTTGTTAGGAGAAGGCGATGAAATTTCTAAATGATTTACCCCCTTATCTGTTTTTTACCGGTAAAGGTGGGGTCGGCAAAACATCAATTTCTTGTGCCACTGCGCTGCATTTAGTTGAGCAAGGTAAGCGGGTGTTGTTAGTGAGTACCGATCCCGCTTCTAATGTGGCTCAAGTCTTTAATCAAGTGATTGGTAATCAAATCACCGCGATCACACAAATTGAACACTTATCCGCCATTGAAATAGATCCACAGCAAGCGGCTGAGCAATATCGTCAGCGCATTGTCGGACCATTGCAAGGCCTATTGCCTAGTGATGCATTACGCAGTATTGAAGAGCAGCTATCTGGGGCTTGTACAACAGAAATCGCTGCTTTTGATGAATTTACCGACTTGCTGACCAATCCAGAGCTTGCGCAACGTTTTGATCACATTGTGTTTGATACCGCGCCGACAGGCCATACGATCCGTTTGCTGCAATTGCCCGGCGCGTGGAGCAGTTTTATTGAAGCTAATCCCGAGGGTGCCTCCTGTTTGGGACCGATGGCGGGGTTAGAAAAACAGCGTGAGCAATATGCTCATGCGGTGAGTATGCTTGCTGATGCCAAGCAAACGCGCTTAATTTTAGTCGCCAGAGCGCAGCGCAGTGCATTAGAAGAGGTTGCGCGTACCTACCAAGAGCTGTATTCGCTGGGTATTAAGCAGCAGTGTTTAGTGGTCAATGGGCGAATGCCGGAGTCCGCCGCGCGTCAGGATCCTCTGGCGGCATCCATCAGACAACGAGAGCAAGCGGCACTACAAGCATTGCCTGAGATTTTACAAGGTT
This sequence comes from Vibrio sp. A8-1, assembly GCF_013048685.1. Classification (NCBI taxonomy): domain Bacteria; kingdom Pseudomonadati; phylum Pseudomonadota; class Gammaproteobacteria; order Vibrionales; family Vibrionaceae; genus Vibrio; species Vibrio sp. A8-1. The sequence continues at coordinate 160,315 of NZ_VHTC01000006.1, read as the reverse complement.
TGAGCACAGATACCATTGATCTTAAAGCGGATAATATGGTCGGTATTAAGGCATTAGCTTCCCTGTTACAAACGGAGTCTATTCTGGAGACGATGCCCACTCAAATCAGCCAAATCAAGCTTGAGTCGCCAACTTTGGCCAATATGATTGATGATATTGCCGAGGATAAACATGGTTTAATTATGCTGATGGGGAAAGGCGGAGTGGGTAAAACTACCTTAGCCGCGTCGATTGCGGTTGGGCTAGCCAATAAAGGTTTCGATGTTCATCTCACTACCTCCGATCCGGCCGCTCACTTACAAGCGACCTTACAAGGTGAGCGACCTAATCTACAAGTCAGTCGCATTGACCCACGAGAAGAGACCGAACGTTATCGTCAGCATGTCTTAGCGACGAAAGGCAAAAACCTATCAGCCGCAGAAAAAGCCTTGTTAGAAGAAGATCTCCGTTCTCCTTGCACGGAAGAAATTGCCACGTTTCAGGCTTTTTCTCGAGCGATTCGCGATTCCGCGCAGCGCTTTGTGGTGATGGATACGGCCCCGACGGGACATACGTTATTGCTCCTCGATGCGACAGGCGCTTATCATAAAGAAATTGCCAAAAAAATGGGTGATAATCAGCGTTTCACTACTCCGTTAATGCAGTTGCAAGATCCGAAAAGAACCAAGGTATTGATTGCGACATTGGCTGAAACCACTCCCGTCTTAGAAGCCAAACATTTACAAGACGATTTAGTCAGAGCCGGCATTCATCCTTGGGGATGGATAGTCAATAATGCCTTGTCGGTCGCGACTATTCAGTCTCCACTGCTCCAGCAACGGGCGCAACAAGAATGCCAGCAAATAAAACAGGTTAAGGATTACGCCCAACGTATTGCCTTAGTACCGATGTTGGTCAATGAACCAGTCGGTATTGAAGCGCTGAGTCAAATGGCGCACTCTGCTCACCAGTGAGAATCAATACGTATTCGCGCATCATCTCAATAATGGCTAAGCCAATCACCGATGATGCGTTATTTTTAGCTATTGAAATTTTATCAATCGAAAATGTCTAGGAGAGAAAACATGGGATTATTTGAGCGCTACTTATCCGTTTGGGTGGGGCTAGCGATCATTGCTGGTATTACGCTTGGCTCAATAGCGCCGGATGTCTTTGCGATATTTGCTCGCTTTGAATATGCGCAGGTGAATATTGTTATCGCGGTGCTGATTTGGTTAATGATTTACCCAATGATGGTGCAAATTGATTTTTCTTCGATTAAAGATGTCGGCAAAAAGCCCAAAGGTCTGGTACTGACTTTGGTGATCAACTGGCTGATTAAACCGTTCACCATGGCATTTTTAGGTTGGTTGTTCTTTAAGGTATTTTTTGCGAACTGGGTCGATCCACAAACCGCCAATGAATACATTGCTGGCATGATTTTACTGGGTGTTGCACCTTGTACGGCGATGGTGTTTGTGTGGAGTCAATTAACCAAAGGTGATGCAAACTATACCTTAGTTCAGGTGTCGGTAAACAATGTGATCATGATTTTCGCTTTTGCGCCTATTGCAGGGCTTTTGCTGGGGATGACCGACATCACCGTCCCTTGGGACACGTTATTACTCTCGGTGGCACTTTATGTATTGATCCCATTATTGGCTGGGATTTATACGCGGAAAAAACTCGATAAAGGCAATGATCATTCCCGATTAAACGCTTTTACCGCAAAGATGAAACCTTGGTCGATAATTGGTTTGTTGGCAACCGTGGTGTTGTTGTTTGGTTTTCAAGCCGAGACCATTCTCTCTAAACCGTTAGCGATTGTATTAATTGCGATTCCTCTACTGATTCAAACCTATGGTATTTTTGCGTTGGCTTACTTCGCCGCTAAGAAAATCGATTTACCACATAATATTGCCGCGCCAGCATGCATGATCGGCACTTCTAATTTCTTTGAATTAGCGGTGGCGGTGGCGATTGCTCTGTTTGGGTTACATTCTGGCGCAGCGCTGGCAACGGTGGTTGGCGTGCTGGTGGAAGTACCCGTGATGCTAAGTTTAGTCTGGTTTGCTAATCGAACTCGTCATTGGTTTAATTAATCACCCGATCGATTGGTCGCTGCCGAATAGAGCAGCGTTATGGATTATTCCCTCAATAAAAAACAGCCATCTCGGTATAGAAATGGCTGTTTTTCTCAGAGCTCTCAGATTGAGTGCGTTCGTCGAGTCAGAGAGAACTAATACTTTTTAGCCAGTAGTTCAGCCATCTCTTGGTCGGTCTTATGGCGGACATCTAAACCTTTGACAAAGTAGATAGTATATTCACAAACGTTGCGTGCATGATCGCCAATTCGCTCCACGGCACGGCCTATCCAAGTGATCTCTAAGATAGTTTGGAAATGAGTACAATTAAGCAGCATGTTTTGGTTGTTTTGGCGTAAAATCTCGCTATAACTGTTATCAATATGCTTATCCAACATTGCGGCTTCTAAGGCCGCTTCGGCATTCATATCATGAAACGCATCCATGGATTTTTGTAGCATATTAATCACGTGAGCGTTGATTTGTTCGAACTCATCTTCTTGCAGTTCGATACCCTCAAAGTAATTTTTCTTTCCTGGATGCTGATCTTTTAAACGCAATACGGCGTTGGCAATGCGTTTTGATTGATCACCAATCCGCTCTAAATCCATGATTGCCTTCATGATGGAAAAAATTGCTCGTAAATCTCGCGCTGCAGGTTGACGTTTGACGAGAATATCCACACATTTTTGGTCGATATTTAGCTCGAGCAGGTTGATCTGATGATCATTTTCTATTACCTGTTTAGCGAGTCGAGTATCACCAGTCATGAAGGCATTGAGTGCGTGGCGAACCTGTTCTATCACTAAGTCGCCCATATTAACCACAGAATCGACAATCGAGCGTAATTCGCTGTTGTAACTGTGTGAGGTGTGCCCATCAATACGATGAGTTGGCATAAATCTCTCCTGAAAAGTTGTTAATTAACCAAAGCGACCCGTGATGTAATCTTCCGTGCGGCTATCACGCGGGTTGGTGAATATTTCTCGTGTATCATTAAGCTCGACGAGATTACCCATGTGGAAAAATGCGGTTTTATCGGAGACGCGCGCTGCTTGTTGCATATTGTGCGTGACCATCGCGATGGTGTAGCTGCCTTTCAGTTCATCAATCAAATCTTCAATGATTGAGGTCGCAATAGGGTCGAGTGCCGAACAAGGCTCATCCATTAAGATAACTTCAGGATTGACGGCAATCGCGCGCGCAATACAAAGGCGCTGTTGTTGACCACCAGACAGCCCTGTCCCTGGAGCAGAAAGGCGATCTTTGACTTCATTCCACAGTCCTGCACGGCGTAAACTGTTTTCAACAATTTCTTCTAAGTCGGCTTTATTATCGACTAAACCGTGCAAACGAGGCCCATAAGCAATATTTTCGTAGATTGATTTTGGGAATGGATTCGGTTTTTGAAATACCATCCCCACTTGCGCACGGAGTTGTACGACATCAAGGCTAGGGTGATAGATATCTTGCCCATCCAAGGTGACAGAGCCTTCAACGCGTGCGCTATCAATGGTGTCATTCATGCGATTTAAACAACGTAGAAAGGTCGATTTGCCACAGCCGGAAGGGCCGATAAAAGCGACGACTTCATTTTCTACAATATCCATATTGATGCCATGCAAGGCTTGTGATTCACCATAGAACACTTTGACATCACGGGCGGCCATTTTGGTACTTTTTACCGCAGTGGATGACGATGCTTTACGCACAATATCAGGGTTAATCATCGGCTGTTTATTCATTACTGCTTCACTTATCATGTTGGGTTACCACCGTGTTTCAAAGCGTCGACGTAACCAGATGGCCAACGCATTCAGACTGATCATTAATGCTAGCAATACGATGATTGCAGCAGAGGTTCTTGCTTCAAAGAAGTTACGGAGTTCATTACCTTGCCATAAGAAAATTTGTACTGGCAAAGCGGTTGACTGATCCATCGGCGTACTTGGAATACTGGCAACAAACGAGTTCATACCGATTAATAACAGCGGTGCGGTCTCGCCCAATGCTTGTGCGATACCTAAAATCGCGCCGGTTAAAATTCCTGGAAGAGCCAGCGGCAGCACGTGGTGAAATACCGCTTGAGTTTTTGATGCGCCAATACCTAGCGCTGCTTGACGGATCGATGGCGGAATCGCTTTTAAGGTTGAACGAGTTGCAATAATCACCGTTGGCAGTGTCATCAGAGTTAACACTAAACCGCCGACAAACGGTGCGGATAACGGTAGTTTAAACCATAAAATAAACACCGATGCACCGAGTAGACCAAACACAATTGAAGGAACGGCGGCGAGGTTATTAATGTTCACTTCAATAAAATCCGTCAGTTTGTTTTTCGGCGCAAACTCTTCCAAATAAATCGCGGAAGCTACCCCAATCGGTACCGCGAGCACCATGACGATCAGCATCATAAATACCGATCCCATAAATGCCCCCGCTAAGCCAGCCGACGCTAACGAGCTGCGTGAGTCGACATTCATAAATAAAGCGGTGCTAAATTTATTTTGAATCACGCCACGGTCTGCCAGTTCATCAGCCCAAGCACGCGTGCGAGCACTTAATTGCTGGCGCGAGTCGGGTAAATCGCGATCAATATTGCCTTTTAACCACACATCGACATTCGCATCGGCCAATAAATCTAAGCGTAGTGTTTTACCGACCAATGACGGGTCATTGACTAACATGTCGCGCAGTGCGAAACGTTCACCACTGGTGATTAAGCGTAATGCATCACGTTGATAGCGGGGCGCTTCCGGTATTTCTGTGGCTAAACTATTGACGATAATGCGGTTGAAATTGACCATGCCTACTTGACCTTGCCAAGCGAGTAGTCGTTGTTGAAATTCACCTGCGGATTCGCCACTGAGCTGAACGGGTTTCGGCTCAATATTGATTACCTCAGGATCGAAATAAACGTTCAAACTTACCGTCGCCTGCCAAAAAGCAGGAATGCCTTTGGAAAAAACGGAAACAAACAGGATCAATACAAAACTGAGGGCTAAGCCAACAGCTCCCATACCAAACGCTTTAAAACGACGTTCACTGGCATGGCGTTTTTTGAGTGATTTTGCAATACGCAGTTGTGTTTTCTCACGTAGCTTATTCGTATCGCTCATTGATTGAGTTGAAGTTGGCATAATACTGTCCATGAAATTACTCATATTGTTCGCGGTATTTACGTACGATGACTAACGCAATGACGTTAAGAAACAGGGTAATCACAAACAGCGTTAACCCTAAGGCAAAAGCCACCAGTGATTGCGGGCTAGAGAAATCTAAATCGCCGGTTAATTGATTGACGATTGTCACGGTCATCGTCGATACAGCTTCAAAAGGATTAGCGGTTAAGACCGGGCTATTGCCCGCAGCCAACACGACAATCATGGTTTCGCCAATCGCACGGCTGGCGGCGAGTAGTACGGCTCCGGTAATGCCCGGCAGCGCTGCGGGCAGGACGACTTTACGTATCGTTTCTGATTTTGTCGCTCCGAGACCCAGCGAGCCATCTCTTAAGGCTTTAGGAACTTGGGTGAGGATGTCATCGGAAAGAGAAGAGATGAACGGGATGATCATTAACCCCATCACGACCCCTGCAGTTAGGGCTGACGTGGCACGAATATCAATATTTAATATTTCGCCTATTCCACTCAGAAAAGGGCCGACGGTGATCAAGGCAAAGAAGCCATAGACAATGGTTGGGATCCCTGCCAGCACTTCGATAATCGGTTTTGCCACAGAGCGAACTCGACTTGGGGCATATTCGGCTAAGTAGATCGCGGCCATCAAACCGACTGGAATGGCGACGGCAAGAGCGATAAGCGCAATCATGAACGTTCCCGCTAGCAGCGGCAGCATACCAAAACCACTTTGGCCGCTGGTGCCTACGGTTGAGAAGCGTGGATTCCATGTCGTACCAAAAAAGAAATCGAGTGGGTCAACAAAGCTAAAAAAGCGAAAGGCTTCTCCCAGCATCGACAGCACAATACCAATCGTCGTCAGAATGGCTACACCAGAACAGAGAATAAGTACGATGTGCAACGCACGTTCAACTTGGTTACGAGCACGTAAATCAGGGCGAATGCGACGGGTGCTAAAGACGACGCCTGTCGCAGCTAAAGTCGCCATTAAGCTACTTAAGATAACGTGACTGGTAAATTGTACCTGCTGTAGGTACTCAGCTGCTGCGATTTGATAATCACTGAATTCACTGACTACGGCAAAGCCGCTGGCTAAGTTATTCAATTGGTTCATCAATACACGAGCGTGATCGGCGGTAGCGGGTTGAAACTCGCTGGGGATACTGCTGAGCACTAAGTTTTGAATGAAATTAGGGGAAAATGTCGTCCATAAAACAAACACTAAAAAAGCGGGTACGACAGCCCAAAGTAGGGTCAATACACCGTGATAAACTGGACGAGAATGCAAGCGTTGAGTCTGCCCGCTGCTGGTTGATGCCACTCTTTTACTGCGCACTAGCCCGAGCTGATAAGCCAGAGCCATGACTGCCAGTAGTACCACCATTAGCATCATATTATTCATAATTGTGATTACCTTTTAAAAGCAATAGTAAGAGAGACGTTAATGCCTCTCTTACTGAATTATTACTTTATTTATAAAGTCTTACGGTTGCGAATGTCGTTTGAAACTTGCGCGCGCTCAGCGTCATCCATTGGGATTAGGCCAGCTTCTTCTAATGGGCTACCCATGCCACCAATCTGCTCGTTGACGAAGAATTGAGCGTATTCAAGTAGGCCAGGGACAACACCAACGTGGGCATTTTTGATATAGAAGAATAAAGGACGAGAAACCGGATATTCACCCGTTGAAATGGTCTCTAAACTAGGAGTGACACCATCGACCGTTGCCACTTTTAGGCGGTCACGGTTTTGGTCATAGAAGCTGAGGCCAAAAACACCTAATGCGTTACGCTGTGCATCGAGACGAGCCAGTGTTTCTGTATAGTCACCAGCGACTTCCACCACGCGTCCATCGGTACGAATCGCGTTACAGAAGTTTTCTTTGGCTTTGCTATCCATGGCTTTGACTTCAGCAAACGTTGCACAACCCGGGTGGACAACTTTTTCTTCATACACTTCACGGGTGCCGTGGTTAGATCCAGGGATCACTAATAAGATATCTTGATCCGGTAGTGAAGGATCAATCTGTTTCCAGTTGGTGTAAGGGTTATTAACCATTTTACCGTTTTGAGGAATTTGCGCTGCGCCTGCTTTAAATACATGTTCAGGTTTTAGTGCAAAACTGCCACTGTCGGTGCGTGAAGCAAAGACAATACCGTCGTAACCGATTTTCACTTCGATGACTTCATTCACGCCGTTGGCTTTACAGTTTGCAAGCTCATTAGGACGGATAGCACGAGAAGAGTTAGCAATATCAATGGTGTTGACACCAACGCCTTGACAAAACTGGCGAAGGCCGCCGCCCGAACCACCTGATCCAACAATCGGTGTATTAAATTGAGCAAAAGTTTGCCCAAACTCTTCAGCAACGATTGATGAAAATGGCAGCACAGTTGATGAGCCAGCAATTTGGATAGTTTCACGAGCCATTGCAGGTGCTGAGATAGCCGTGGCGATGGTTGAGGCAAGCAATAGCGCGTTGCGTCCAAACTTCATAGTATTTCCCTCGTTCATTCACATTGTTAACCGCTATGGCATCATGCCTTCAAATTGCGGTTGTGTTTGGTTTAACTAAAACGGATTTTGGGTGGTTTGTATGACAGTAAAATGGAAGTTATATGACAATCATGTGACAGAGGGGAGCGGTGGGGGTGTGGCATAACCCGGTTTCTCGGTCAGTCAGCGCAGATTAGCACTGGGGGATGACGCTCTGATGACATCAACAAGATGATCTTTTTGAATATGAAAATTTCATGACAACGGCTGGATTACCATTGACAGCGATTAGAACGCAGTTAAGATATGCGAATATCCATATAAGGTAATAGACTTATGCTACCTCATCAATTTTTTAAACTGTTGGCTGATGAAACCCGAGTGCGTTGTTTATTAATGATCGCTCGTGAACAGAACCTCTGCGTTGCGGAGTTAACCGCGGCATTAGAAGAGAGCCAACCCAAAATATCGCGCCATCTTGCTTTATTAAGGGCGAGTGGCGTTGTCGTCGATGCCCGTCAAGGTCAGTGGGTATTTTATCACTTATCTGATCAGCTACCTGGCTGGATGAGAAAACAGATCCAAGGCTTAGTCGACTCTCAGTGTTTACGAACTGAATATCAGCTTGATATTGCGCGATTGGCGGCGATGAAATCTCGGCCAACATGTTGTGCTTAATTATTCCGTGTGACTTGAAGGGCTTTCAAGTCACACGGATGAACGGATCATTATTAAGGAAATAAATCATGACGATTAAAGTAGGAATTAACGGATTTGGCCGAATTGGCCGCTTGGCATTGCGCGCGGCTTATGATTGGCCAGAGCTGGAATTTGTGCAGATCAATGATGTAGCTGGCGATGCGGCAACGTTGGCACACTTATTGGAGTTTGACTCTGTGCAAGGTCGTTGGCATCACCCTGTCTTGGCAGATGGCGACAGCATCATGATTGGTCAACATAAGATTCAAACCTCTCAACAAAAAGCCATTGATGCCGTAGATTGGTCAGGTTGTGATGTGGTGATTGAAGCGACGGGTAAACATCGTAAAACGGAGTTACTTAATCTGTATCTTGCTCAAGGTGTTAAGCGAGTCGTCGTTTCCGCTCCAGTAAAAGAGCCGGGTGTAGCGAACATCGTCGTCGGTGTTAACGATCATATTTTTAACCCAGATCAACACCGAATTGTTACGGCGGCATCGTGCACGACCAACTGCATTGCACCGATTGTTAAAGTGATCCATGAAAAATTAGGCATCGAGCAATCCTCATTTACGACCATTCACGATTTAACCAATACGCAAACCATTTTAGATGCGCCGCATAAAGATCTGCGCCGTGCTCGTGCGTGTGGGATGAGCCTTATCCCAACAACGACTGGTTCGGCAACCGCGATTGTCGAAATATTCCCTGATCTGAAAGACAAAATTAATGGTCATGCGGTACGAGTACCACTGGCTAATGCGTCACTGACCGATATTATTTTTGATGTTAAACGTGATACCACCGCTGATGAGGTTAATGCTTTGCTTAAAGCGGCATCAGAGAATGAACTGCAAGGTATTTTAGGCTTTGAAACACGTCCATTGGTATCGATTGACTATAAAGGCGATCAGCGTTCAACGATTGTTGATGCGCTATCAACCATGGTAGTGGGTAAACGTATGGTGAAAATTTACGCTTGGTACGATAACGAAATGGGCTACGCAACGCGTACCGCTGAACTGGTGCGTAACGTTGGCTCAGTATAAGGAAAAGACAATGACACATCCAACTTGGGAACTGCCGATTACCGATCAAGCGGGGCTGATCCTCACGCCTTGTCCGGGCACAAAACAAACGGCGCTGACCGAAAGTATCGCACAATTAAAGGCGCAAGGAGTCACGGTTGTGGTGACCGCGCTGAGCCAACAAGAGATGCAAGAACATGGCGTTGGCCAATTGCCAGAAGAGGTAGAGAAAGCCGGGCTACTTTGGTTACATGCCCCAATCGCTGATGATTGTGCACCGGATGAAGCGTTCCATGTTCGCTGGCAACACATTGCGCCTTTAGTACATAAAGCCTTAGGTCATGGTGATAAAGTGGCGTTGCACTGTATGGGGGGCTCGGGTCGTACGGGATTATTAGCCGCTCATGTTTTGCTTGAGAAGGGCTGGCCACTGGAAACGATCATTGCCAAGGTGCAGGCTTTGCGTCCAGGTGCTTTCACTAAAGCGGATCAGGTCGATTATATTCATCAGTTTGTCGGTCAATAACCCCCTAGTAAGAGCTGCATTGATGCAGCTCTTTTTCAAAAAGAGTGATCATCCATGTTGTCCCAATTCAATCATAATGTTCGTCAATATATGCTGGTGACGTTCAATTACTGGAATTTTACCATTACCGATGGCGCATTGCGCATGTTGGTGGTGCTGTATTTTTATGATTTAGGTTATTCGACGTTAGCGATCGCTTCGTTATTTTTGTTTTATGAATTTTTTGGCGTGGTGACCAACTTAATTGGTGGCTGGCTTGGTGCAAGGCTTGGCTTAAATCGCACCATGAATATTGGATTAGGGATGCAAATCGTCGCTTTATTAATGTTAGCCGTACCTGCCGCGTGGTTGACGATCCCGTCAGTGATGGCAGCACAAGCGCTCTCTGGTATTGCCAAAGATCTCAATAAAATGAGCGCAAAAAGTGCCATTAAAACGTTGCTGCCAGATGATGCACAAGGGGCGTTATATAAATGGATAGCTATTCTGACTGGGTCAAAAAATGCGTTGAAAGGCGCTGGTTTTTTCCTTGGTGGTGTCTTGCTCTCGCTGATCGGTTTTCAATATGCAGTGCTGGCGATGGCTGGCGTATTATTGGCCGTCTTTGTTGGCAGCATCGTTAGTCTACAAGCCGATATTGGCAAAGCCAAAAATAAACCCAAATTTTCAGAAATTTTTTCCAAATCACGTAGCGTGAATATTTTATCGGCGGCGCGGATGTTCTTATTCGGAGCCCGTGATGTCTGGTTTGTGATCGCTTTACCGATTTATCTTGGTAGTGTATTTGGCTGGGATCACAGTGCCGTGGGTGGATTTTTAGCCTTGTGGGTCATTGGCTATGGTGTTATCCAAGGGTTTGCGCCGAAAATCACCGGTAGTGCTTCTGGTCAAGTGCCGGATGGACGTTCCGCCATGGGGTGGGCCGCCTTATTGGCTTTAGTGACCGGAGTGATTGCTTACAGTATTCACGTTCAATGGCATCCGCAAATGGTCATCATCGGTGGATTATTACTGTTTGGTGCGATTTTCGCGGTTAACTCATCCTTGCATTCTTATTTAATTGTCAGTTATGCCAAGGGAGATGGCGTGTCATTGGATGTTGGTTTTTACTACATGGCCAATGCGATGGGGCGCTTGATTGGCACCATTTTATCTGGTTGGGTATTTCAAGAGTGGGGATTAGCCGCGTGCTTGTGGGTTTCTTTTGCTTTCTTGTTACTGACCACCTTGATTTCGATCGGGTTACCGAAAGCCAAACCACAGGATAGATTAGCGACCTAAATTGAGGGGCATGAGCTTGTCCGTTGAGGCTGCAGTTAGATGGGTAACCGTTGGTATGCTACCCCATCAAACTGCAGCTTCTACTTTTTTGCTTTCACAGTATCTCTGTCGGCGGCAGACGTTTTCTCGTTCTATCCTTTATTCCCCACACAAACGCTGATAACGAGGCAACATACTTTCATTACCTAACAACCCGCCTTGGTGAATATAGATCAATGAACATGGTTGCTGATTAGGTAGCCAATCAAGTAAACAGCGCCACATCAATGGGTCGTACAGCAAATCAAACTCAACATGAGTTTGCTCATAGAGCTGCTGCCAAATTTGATAATCCTCGCGATATAAATGGCCAAAGTGATGTTTACGCGAAGGTTCGATAATCGTTGGATAAAGGGTATCTGCGAGTTGTTGCCACTGTTGGCGTAAATAGTCCGCACCACCGACACAAGGGCAAGTAATCACTTGGATATCATGAGGTTGCAGTGCCTTTTGTAGGTAGAGCGAGGTCGCTCCGGTGCCTGATGGCAAAGCGATAATCCAGTGCTGTTTTGGCTGCTGTTGAATCCATTCAAGTAATTCAAGTGCTAACTGTTTGACGCCATATTCTGCTAAAGGTGATCGACCACCTTCTTCAATAAATAGACAATCTTGATCCGGTTTACGTTGTTGAACGATGTAATCATAGGGATGTGAGATAGCTGGATCTTCAGTGCTGATAACTTGCGCACCCAGTTCGAGCGCGGCCCGATAGTTACCGATTGGCCGTTGTTGCAGCCACTTAGGGATCCGATGAACATAATATTCTAATTTCCAACCACGAATCGCTGCGAGTCCTGCCAGTGAATACAAAGAATTGGCTTGCACGGATCCATAGCTAATTAAAGTGGTGATCGCCGGCGCTTCCAATTCGAGTAGACCAAGAAATTTACGCGCTTTATTGCCGCAAAATTGTGGATGCAATTTATCATCACGTTTTAAATAGAAATCCACACCTTGAAAGCGATGCTGGGTGATTGGGCTATGAGAGAGCTTCATGAATTCATGGGGTATTAACAAGTCAGCAGAGCATTATACGCTTTCTTAGCCATTAGCGGTATGAGGTGCAAAAAAAAGCCCAGAACAAAATGAACTGGGCGGATACAAACATAGGAGTTAATAAGGAAAAAGCAGCATTTACCTTGCCACTTGAAGCATCGACGGGATTCGCTCAACCTTCAAGTCGTATCGGTATCGTGTAGTTGCCAGTGACCAAGAAAGTTCGACGGCCGTAAAACTCTGAATGCTCTACCAACTACACTAAGTCAGACTGGATGAATAACAAAGAGTTCCCAAATAATAGAAAAATGTTCAAAAAAATGGTTATTTCTTTTTGTTTTCCTTTAAGAGCCTAAGAGTGCGGGATGATGTGGATGACAGATTGATTTTATTTCGTGTCGAAAACATCTGGTCCGACCATGTTTTAAAAGTGTGATGTTAATTGCTTGTTAATCTCGTGTTTCAAAGGTATATTTCAAACAGTTGTTTGATACGGATGATTGAAATGGCCCCTAAGAGCAGTACCAAAGAAAAAATACTCGATGTAGCAGAAGGGCTATTTGCTGAGCATGGTTTTAATGATACCTCTCTTCGTACCATTACTAGTAAAGCTAACGTCAATCTGGCGTCGGTGAATTATCACTTTGGTGATAAAAAAACGCTGGTACGAGCGGTACTAAATCGTTACTTAGAAGCATTTATGCCAGCTGTTAAACAGTCATTAATGGCGTTGAATGAGCAAGAAAGTTACAGCATGGAAGAAGTCTTTGAATCGTTACGTGGTCCCTTAAAAGCGTTGAGTCAAATACGCCCAAGCGGTACCAGTCGCTTCATGCTGTTGATTGGCCGAGGTTATACCGATGTACAAGGTCATTTACGTTGGTTTATCACCACTCGTTATGACGACGTTCTCAGCTTATTTACTCAGTCAGTGATGAAGGCAAACCCCAATTTAACTCGCGAGACGCTGTTTTGGCGGCTGCATTTTACCCTTGGGACCTGTGTTTTTACCATGGCATCCAGCCAAGCTTTAGCGCAAATTGCTGAAAATGATTTTGCGGCTAAAGTTGACGCTAACTCCATGATTGACCAGATTATTCCTTATTTGGCTGCTGGAGTGGCGGCCAAATAATTGAACCAAACAAAACTATAATAAGTATAAATCTTAACCAGTGAACAAAAGGATCGGAATTATGAGCTCTCTAAGAAGAAAATGGATTAGTGACCCTGCTTTCAAACTCTTTAAGCAAGTGTTGCCTCCGCTGTCTGCAACCGAAAAAGAAGCCATGGAAGCCGGAAGTGTATGGTGGGATGGGGAGTTGTTCTCTGGTAAGCCTAACTTTACAACGCTACATCATTATCCTAAGCCAACTCTCACGGCGGAAGAGCAATCATTCATGGATAATGAGCTTGAAACGCTACTCGGTATGATTGATGACCATAAAATCATCAAACACGATCGTGACCTACCCAAAGAGGTATGGGATTATCTGCGTAAAGAGCGCTTCTTCTCATTAATTATTTCTAAAGAATATGGTGGCCGTGAATTCTCGGCATTGGCCAATTCAACCATCGTATCGCGTATTGCGACGCGCAGTATCAGTGCTGCCGTTACCGTCATGGTGCCTAACTCTCTAGGCCCTGGTGAACTGCTTTCTCATTATGGTACTCAAGAGCAGAAAGATTATTGGTTACCACGTTTAGCTGATGGTACGGATATTCCTTGTTTTGCATTAACGGGTCCAGAAGCAGGCTCCGATGCTGGCGGCATTCCTGATCAAGGTATCGTGTGCTACGGCAAGCATGAAGGTAAAGAAGTCTTAGGTATTCGTTTAACGTGGAACAAACGTTATATTACGCTTGCCCCGGTTGCTACCGTTCTTGGTTTAGCGTTTAAATTGAACGATCCGGATGGACTGCTCGCTGATAAAAAAGAGCTCGGTATTACTTGTGCCTTAATTCCAGCCAACCATACCGGTGTGGAAATTGGTGAGCGTCATGATCCGCTCGGTTTAGCGTTTATGAACGGACCAACTCGTGGTAATGATGTCTTTATTCCGATGGAATGGCTGATTGGTGGCGTGGACTATGCTGGTAAAGGCTGGCGTATGCTGGTTGAATGTCTTTCTGCTGGGCGGGGTATTTCTTTACCGGCTCTCGGTACGGCGATTGGTCACCTCACTTCTCGTACTACAGGAGCTTATGCTTATGTTCGTAAGCAGTTTGGTATGTCGATCGGTAAGTTTGAAGGCGTTGCAGAAGCGCTCGGTCGAATTGGTGGTTTGACTTACCTACTCGAAGCGACACGCACCTTGACAACAACCTCTCTCGATATGAAAGAGCGTCCAGGAATCATTACCGCGATTGCTAAATACCATATGACAGAAATGGCGCGAACTATCTTAAATGATTCCATGGATATTCATTCAGGGCGTGCAATTCAAGATGGGCCTATGAATTATCTATCGACCCATTACCTCGGTGTTCCCGTTGCGATTACGGTGGAAGGGGCCAATATCCTGACCCGTAACCTGATGATCTTTGGTCAAGGTGCGACGCGTTGTCACCCTTATGTTCTTAAAGAGATGGAAGCGGCTGCTAACCCAGATAGCGAACAAGCCGCGAAAGATTTTGATAAGTTATTGTTTAAACACATTGGTCACGCAGTCAAAAATACCTTTGGTGCTTTTGGTGCTGCTCTGACGGGTTCACGATTCATCAAAGCGGAGATGAGTGGGCCGACCCAAGGGTATTATAAAGAAATGACTCGTTTAAGCCGTGCCTTAGCGGTTAGCGCCGACTTTGCCATGTTGACTCTGGGTGGTGAGTTGAAACGTAAAGAGATGATCTCTGCGCGTTTGGGGGATGCACTGAGCTTCCTCTATATGGGGTCAGCGGTTCTAAAGCGTTACGAAGATGAAGGCCGTCAACAAGCGGATCTCGATTACGTGCACTACGCGATGCAACACTGTTTACATCATGCTGCCAAAGCCCTGAGTGATACTTATCGTAATTATCCGATTAAAGCGGTCGGTGGATTATTAAAAGGACTGATATTCCCACTAGGTAATCACTATCAAGCGCCTAGCGATACACTTACCGTCAAGATTGCCGAAAGTTTAATGACGCCGGGAGCGCATCGTGATCGCTTAACCCATTTGTGTTACATCGGCAAAGATGAAGATGATAGCGTCGGCTTAATGGAAAAAGCTTTCCTTGCTATGTATAGCGTTAAAGGATTAGAGCGACAAATGAATAAAGCGGTGAAAGAAGGTAAAGTGGCTCGTAAAGGACCTTTGACGGAGCGCCTTACTCAAGCGAAAGCGGCTGGTGTCTTGACTGAAAATGAAGTTGAAGCGATTTTAGCCGCAGACAAACTGCGTTCGAAAGCGATTCAAGTGGACCATTTCAGCCACGATTTAAGCGAAGTGCGCACTCACAACGTTAATCCACCAAAACTAAATAATGTGGCATAACTCATCCTATTCAATTTGCTAATGTCTTAAGGCCTCTTTTGAGGCCTTATTTTTTTGCTGTTAGTGGTACAGTAGCGCTGATTTTTTGTGATTGGTCTTGTCTTGCGTGTTTAAGATAGGATGTTCCTGAACCATTTAGGTTAAGAACAGCTCCAACCACTCAGTAAAAAAGTGCTTTTGGGCAGAAATAAGATGCGAAGTGGCGCTGAAACTTTTATCCTAACCGAGATTTTTGAAGGAAGTTGAATATGATCATCAAACCTAAAATTCGTGGATTCATTTGCACAACCACTCATCCAGTGGGCTGTGAAGCGAACGTAAAAGAACAAATTGCTTATACTAAAGCACAAGGCTGGATTAAGAATGCACCCAAACGTGTGTTGGTCGTTGGCTCCTCTAGTGGCTACGGCTTATCTTCACGTATTGCTGCCGCCTTTGCTGGTGGTGCTGCAACGATTGGCGTCTTTTTTGAAAAACCGGGTACGGAAAAGAAAACCGGAACCGCTGGGTTTTACAATGCGGCCGCGTTTGATAAGTTAGCTCACCAAGAAGGTTTATATGCCAAGAGCCTCAATGGTGACGCCTTTTCTGATCAAGCTAAGCAAAAAGCCATTGAGTTGATCAAACAAGACCTAGGTCAAATTGATTTAGTGGTTTATTCATTGGCCTCTCCGGTACGTAAGATGCCAGATAGCGGTGAAGTGGTTCGCTCGGCCCTGAAACCAATCGGTGAAACCTACACCGCTACTGCGGTTGATACCAATAAAGACATCATTATCGAAGCCAGCGTTGAACCTGCCACTGAACAAGAAATCAACGACACCATCACCGTGATGGGCGGTCAAGATTGGGAGTTGTGGATGCAAGCGCTCGATGATGCGGGCGTTTTAGCGGACGGTTGTAAAACCGTCGCTTATAGCTACATCGGTACTGAGCTGACTTGGCCAATTTATTGGGACGGTGCATTGGGTCGTGCGAAGATGGATTTAGATCGCGCAGCGCAAGCATTAAATGAAAAATTAGCCGCTAAGCAAGGTAGCGCTAATGTGGCCGTGTTAAAGTCGGTTGTCACTCAAGCCAGCTCGGCGATTCCTGTCATGCCGTTATACATCGCAATGGTCTTTAAGAAAATGCGTGAAGAAGGCATCCACGAAGGATGTATGGAGCAAATCTATCGTTTGTTCAGCCAGCGTTTGTATAAAAACGATGGTTCAGCACCAGAAACGGACGATCATAACCGTCTGCGTCTCGATGATTGGGAGTTGCGTGAAGATATTCAGCAGCACTGCCGTGAGTTATGGCCGCAAATCACGACTGAAAACCTAAAGACGTTAACAGACTATGAGCTTTATAAAGAAGAGTTCCTTAAGCTGTTTGGCTTTGGTGTTGAGGGTGTTGATTACGATGCCGATGTCAGTCCAGAAGTTGAGTTTGATGTGATCGATATCTAATCGATATCCGTTCTGATAGTAAAGATAGTAAAAAAGGCGCTTTATGCGCCTTTTTTGTTTAGCTTTTATTCCTTTTAACGATACTCATTGATTGAACCGTTTTAGCTGAGAATGATCAAAATGGTACCAGCAAGCGTCATCAAAATATTGGCAATCGCGTAAGTGCCTGCATAGCCAAGCGCTGGAATGGTCGATTTTGCATAATCATTGACGATATCCATCGCCGGTGCGCAGGTACGAGCGCCAATGATCGCTCCAAAAAGTAAAGCGCGATTCATTTTTAATAGGTAAGCCCCGACCAGATAAGCAAAGACCACAGGAACAACACTCACGATAAACGCTAAGCCAATCACTTGCGGACCAACTTCGGTTAAGTGTTCAAACATCCGTCCGCCAGCGCTTAAGCCGATACCCACCATAAATATCATCAGTCCTAGATCTTTGACCATGTTTAATGCACCTTGCGGGACATAACCAAAGGTTGGATGGTTGGCTCGTAAAAAACCAAGCGAGATACCGGACAAAAGCAGGCCGACGGCATTGCCTAGGCTAAAGGAGACTTGGCCAAAGGTCATGGTAATTAAGCCAAAGAGAATTCCTAAAATGAAAAAGCTACAAAAAGCCATGAGATCGGCCATCTGACTATGAATGGAGATAAAGCCGATTCGTTCGGCTAGCCCTTTAACGCGACTTTTTTCTCCACTGACCTGAAGTACATCGCCTTTCGCCAGCACAATATCGAGATCCATCGGCATTTCAATTTGTGCGCGCACCACGCGGTTCAAGAAACAGCCATATTCCGAGAGGTTTAAATCAGACAACCTTTTTCCGGCAATACTGTCACTTTTGACGACAATTTCTTCTTCAGTGATCCGTAGGTCAAGTAAATTTCTATCAAACACTTCTTTACCATTACGAAAGCTCGGATCAAGGCGCGCATGACTGTCAGGAAAACCGACTAAGGCAATTTCATCGCCTTCTTGCAAAATGGCATCACCATCAGGGTGGGCAAGAATACCATTACGACGAATACGCTCGATATAGCATCCAGTTTGACGATAGATACCAAGCTCTCGTAAATTTCTGCCATCAATCCAATTGGTTAGCTCAGGGCCAACCCGATAAGCACGAATGATCGGCAAATAGACCTTACGTTGTCCGCTGCCGCCAATTCCCCGTTCTTGAGCAATTTGTTGCGCTGAATCAGAGAGATTTTGTTTTTGTAATTTGGGTAGTAACTTCGCAAACATGATCATACTGATCAGACCAATCAGATACGCCATCGCATAGCCGACCGAGACATTTTCTAAAATCAAGGTCAGATCCATATTACGAGGAATATTGGCGAGACCAGAGTTCAGGGCATCCTGTGCGCCAACCAAGACTGGAGTCGACGTTAACGCTCCGGCCATCATCCCCGCGGCTAAGCCGTAATCGAGATTAAAAAAATGGCTGGCGGAATAGGTTAAACTGGTGGCAGTGACTAACACCACTAAACTTAAAATTAAGTAGTGTTTACCATCACGAAAGAAGATACCAAAGAAGTTTGGTCCCGCTTCAATCCCCACACAATAAATAAACAACATGAAACCAATCGTTAATGCTTCGGCATTAAACGAGAAGCCCAGATGCCCCATCACTAAAGACGTGATCAACACGCCGATGGAGTTGCCTAATTGCAAACTGCCAAAGCGAATTTTGCCAAAGGCCAAGCCAATGGCGAGGACAACGAAGATCAATAAGATGGGATTTTGTTCTAACAACAGTACGACGTCGATATTCACAATTTAGCTCAATGTTGGCATGCAAGGGGAGGATGATTAAATTGTGACGATTGTATCGTAAATAGGCAAAAAGATAAGTGAAATTTTTCAGGGCAAGGTCATTTTTTAATAAATAATCCATTAAAAAACCCGCTAAACATCAGCGGGTTGACTAAGATTAGAAATGGTGTATCGAAAGCTTATTCGTCAAATAGACCTAAATGCTCTTTTGCATAGGCTTCAAATTCAGTGCAGCCGCCAATATGCTCTTGATCAATAAAAATTTGTGGCACCGTTTCAACCGGTTTACCCACGGTTTTTTCTAGATCGGCTTTAGTAATACCTTCTTCATGAATATCAACATAGCGGTAGTTGAAGTCATCACGTTTCGCTTTTAAGGTTTCTGCGTGCTCTTTTGCACGGACACAATATGGGCAAGCCGGGCGGCCAAAAATCACTACGAACATCACTTTCTCCTCTGTTTCGTTTGCGCCACTATGCCCGATTCGAATTAGGAAATAAAGTGTCATTTACCAGTTGTTTTAATAGGTAAAATTGATTGGATAATTTATGCCCAAGTTAAATAAAGCAGCGACAGTCATGCCATCTATTGTGATGTCGTGCATAGTCTGAGATGAAGTTTGAGTTATTTAGCAACAGGTTGCACTGAGTCAAAAATTTTTTTTACAAAGGAAAGCAGACTGAATGCTATCAAAGTGATTGGGGGAGGGCACATGTTTCAGTTTATGACATCGAATCGAATTGTATTCGGTGCGGGTGCACTGCAACACTCGCTATCGCTGATCAATCAATACGGTTACAGCGTTCTATTGGTCTCAGGTAAAAACGTGCAACGCGCTCAAATGATCAGTGATTACTTGCAACAGCAAAAGATGCCGTATCAACATGTCGCGATCTATGGCGAGCCCAATATTACTATGGTAGAAGAAGCGGCAATTGTCGGACGACGTTTTCGACCACAAGTAGTGATTGCTATCGGTGGTGGTAGCGTTTTAGATATGGGCAAAGCTTTAGCGGCGATTATTCCTAATCAAGGAAATGTGTATGATTATGTTGAAGTTGTTGGTCGTAATGTGCCACTCAAAGCAAAGCCACTGCCGTTTATTGCGATTCCAACCACCGCCAGTACCGGTTCTGAAGTCACGAAAAACGCAGTGTTAAAATCTGGACAAGATAAAGTTAAAGTGAGTTTACGTAGCCCAGAGATGCTGGCAGTCATGGCGATTATCGATCCGAGTTTAACCTATGGCACCGATCGTTATACGTCTGGTCGTGGTGCAATGAAGGCTTTTACTCATCTCATGGAGGCTTACGTTTGTGGTGATCCCAATCCTTTAACGGATATGATCTGTGAAGAGGGATTACGCCGTTTATCACGTTCAACGCTTGCTGCGTGTTGTCTAGATGATAAACCTGCTCGTGAGGATTTATCTTTTGCTGCGATGTTGGGCGGGATGGCAATCACTAACGCTAAGCTAGGTGCTGCGTATGGATTGGCCTCTGCGTTGGGAGGTAAGCTCGACGCGCCACACAGCGTGATCGCCGCTCGTCTTGCCCCTTACGTTATGAGAGAGAATATTCATGCGGCGAAAAAGGCTCAGCGAGCGGATGTTTTACAGCGTTATTACCGAATCGCTCAATTATTAACGAAGCGTAAAAATGTCAATATTGATGACAGTATTCTTTGGGTACAAATGATGCTCGACAAATTACTATTACCGACGTTGAGTCAATTTGGCGTGTGTTCGACTTCTTTCGAGCAAGTTGCGACGGATGCTCTGCGCTCACAAGCGATCAAAGGCAATCCACTACCGTTAACTCATGAGAGGTTAGTGTATATTTTACGTCAAGTTTGTTCATGTTCTAAATCAGAAACGCAGAACATTATCCCGCCTTTGGTTACCGAGAAAAGATTGCAGTGGATTTATAATTCTCGCCTTGTCGAAGGAAGTGAACAAGGAAGCTAAAAAGTAGAAAGAGAATGGAGCTATTCATCTTATGACCATGAATAGCTCCATTCTCTTTTTAGGTTGGGGGAGAAAAAAGAATTAAAACTGCGATAATTTATCGTAGCGAGAGTCTTTTAACACGTCTTTGACGCGTTTGAGGTTTTCTCTAAAACCAGAACCTCGGCGTAAAGTAAAACCGGTCGCCAACACATCTATCACCGTCATCTGCACAACTCGACTCGCCATCGGCATGTAAACATCAGTATCTTCAGGGACATCAAGACAAATCGATAAAGAACTCGCTTTATCTAATGGCGAGTCTTTTGCGGTAATTGCAATAACCGTTGCGCCATTTTCTCGTGCAAGATTAGCAATTTCGACTTGGCTTTTTGTCCGTCCTGTATGAGAAATAAGGACGATCACATCATTATCAGTACAGTTAATACAGCTCATCCGCTGCATAACAATATCTTCAAAACAAGAGATTGGAATATTAAAACGAATGAATTTGTTTTGTGCATCACGCGCAACGGAGGATGAAGCGCCTAAACCAAAAAACGAAATGCGCTTCGCTTGCGTTAATAGGTCAACGGCTCGGTTAATTTGCATTGGGTCGAGACTATTTTTGGCAACATCCAAACACGCCATGGTCGATTCAAAGATCTTATGGGTATAAGCATCAGGTCCATCGTCTTCTTCCACATTGCGATTCACGTAAGGCGTACCATTTGCCAAACTTTGCGCTAAATGTAACTTGAAATCAGGGAAACCTTTGGTATCGAGTCGACGACAAAAGCGATTCACCGTTGGTTCACTAACATCGGCCATTTTGGCCAGCGTCGCAATACTGGAATGGATCGCGGTTTGCGGGGAAGCCATGATCACTTCAGCTACCTTACGTTCCGATTTGCTGAAATTTTCTAGATTTTTTTGTATTTTTTCTAATGTATTCATAGTGTTCACGCGGGCCTAGAGAACAACTCATTGGGATTTTTAGGTGTCTTATCATCATAAAAATGAATTATTTCGACAAGGGACACATTTACCAACGCCATGACGCGAGTATAAACCCAAGCGGTCATAAATCATAAAGTAAACACACTATCAAATAGTGAGAATATGACAAGCCTCAAACTAAATTTCATGAAAACTACACTTTTAATTGGCGAAAAGAGCTAAAAGCGTCGTTTATCGATGGATTATGATGGGCGAGTTACAATAAAAAGAAAGAAATTTTCATTTATTTCTTTCTTTTTATTCGTCGTTATTGTTTTGCAAATTTGCCCGAGTTTTTAAGCCTGTGAGCTAATAATGCTTTGACTCGACTGATTTATCTGGGCAAGTAATTGAGTGGCTGTTTGGGCTATGTCCCTTTGCTCTTGCAAGACCGAGTGTAAAATTGACCTAGTCGTGAGCGGGTTCGCCAATACGACACGAAAGACTAAGGTATCTAAACCTTGCCAACGTGCCGGATTGAGTTGTGTGCGAGAAACAAACGATTTACCTGTTTCACGCTGTTTCTTCTGAATGTATTTAGTTAATTCATTCAGCAAATGATTCAGTGCGATTCTCTCTTTTTCATCAGCGATTGTCAGTGCTTTTATAGCGTTATCAGGAGCATAACGATAAGTGAGCAGGCAAAGTTCAGGTTCTGAAACGAGTTCAAAATCTGTTTGTGATTGAATCAGATCAGCAAAATAACGCGCTTTCTCAATGCTTTGATCAATTAATAGTTGATAACCTGCACGACTAATAATATGCATGCTCGCATAGACAAGCATCGCCATCCCAGAACGAGATCCTTCTAAGGTATGACTGCCTAAATCTTTAGAACCTTTGCGTAAAATATATTGCGCATGATGTTCTATCGCATTCATTGCATGAGGGTCTTTAAATAACACCATTCCGGCACCCATTGGGATATACATTTGCTTATGGGCATCAATGGTTACAGAATCGGCCAGTTCAATACCATCCAACAAGTGGCGATAGGTACTCGACATTAGGGTGGCACCACCCCAAGCGGCATCGACATGAAAATGACATTGCTCTTTTTGGCAAATTTCACCGATGGTTCTTAGTGGGTCGACATTTCCCGTCTCAGTTGTACCTGCAACACCGACAACGGCAAAGGGATGAATATTTTGTGATTTGAGTTGGTTAATCTTCAACTGCAGATCATCGGGACAAAGACGATTATTATTATCAGTACGAACAGTGACTAAGCCTTGTTGGCCAATGCCCAAAATATCAGCAGCTTTTTTTAGTGAATAGTGGCCGCGCTCAGAGACTAAAATCGCTAATCCTTGATAACCATAGTGGAGCATGGCTTTGAATAAGCCGTCTTTTTCTACGCCACCAAAACCCTCTCTCGCTTGCAGTGCATTATTACGTGCGACCCAGAGCGCGGTAATGTTAGCAATGGTGCCCCCTGAACAAAATGCGCCAAGAGAATGGGCGGCACTGTGCATCCATTGTTGGTAAAACTCGTCTTGTTGAGCATAGATAAGACGGTGCAACATGCCTAATACTTGACGTTCAAGTGGCGTAAACGCTTTCGAGGTTTCAATTTTTACTAAGTTTTGATTCAAAGCAATCATGATTTTTGACAGCGGCATTAAAAAATAAGGCAATGCTGAAGTCATATGGCCAATGAAACTGGGCGATGCCGTATGCACTGATTGAGCCACTAACGTATCCATTAAATGTTGAGTATGCTCTGAGACAAACTCTGGCGCTTCAGGAATGTGCGGATTGGAAAAGTCTTTTTCTATCTCTTTAAGCGGCTTTTCTTCTGCCACAATATGCTCACGTAAGAATTGGTTTAAATTACGTGACAATTCTTCTTCAATACGAGTTAGGGTTGAATCTGGTCCTTCTGGTACGGTGAATATACGTAAAAGGCTCTCAAAGCTTGCATCCGCTATTTTATGTTCTGATACCATAGTTATATCGTTATTGTTGAGACTGGTTAATGTCAGCTAGGCAATCTAAACCAAAACAAAAAACTTGTCCTGCAGTAATTTATATAGCCTTGGCGGTTCGTTCTTTGTTCGATTGGCGCGCTTTACTCAGTCACTTAATTGGGTTACGCATATTGATGAAATGTTGATGCATTGTAAAGTGCGCTATAACGGTTTCTTGAGCGTTAACCTGCAAGAGAGACAAATAACAACATTAAAAACGGCACTAACAGACTCAAGATAAAGCCACTGACAATCGCAATGGGAACACAGCGTACTCCCCCTGTCGTCTGGATCACTGGCAGGGTGAAATCCATGGCGGTTGCTCCGGCGTAGCCAATAGAAGTGCAGGGCTTGCGACCAATAAACATCGGTATTAAGGCCAGTGCCACTAACTCACGCATCAGCTCAATCAAAAAAGAAGCGCCACCATAGACTGGGCCAAAAGCATCGCCCATCAGAATTCCAGACAATGAGTACCAGCCAAACCCAGAGGCCATGGCTAATGCTCGATAGATTGGGATATCGAGAATGAAGGCCGCTAGGATCCCACCTATCCAGCAGGTAATAATGACGACTGAGGCGATGATCATGCCATGCTTATTCAATAAGATCTGTTTCAATGTTAAGCCACTGTTTCTTAATTGAACGCCAATAAAAAACAGTAAAATAAATAAAATCCATTCACTGGCACTTTCTACCCAAGATAAATCAAAACCAAGAATCAAGCCAAGCAGCAGACCTGCGCCCACGACAAAAATCAGCTTAATTGATTCTAACGCCATGCTTGATAAGGGTAATTTGGTTTGTGTCGCTTGGCTATCAATGGGAAACCATTTATCAATCCAGGGAAGAGCTAACAAGTTACAGCCCCCCATCGCAAGAAAAAACACGCCTGCAATACGCAAAATTGCTTGTAGATTAGCGCTTAAATTATCTAATGCAGCAAGGCTAAGCCCCATCAGGAAAAGGATGACATAAACCAGAGAAACCGTTGCTTTGTTGAGTAAGGTTAATTTTGCTGGCTGAGAAATAGAAAAAAGATACCCGATAACGAGTGGGGCAAAAATAAATAGCATCCCTAAAAACATAGATTCCTCAATAGGTAACCCCAGCTCGTATTGACGATGATTGGGGAAGGGGGTCAAAAACCACTGGCGTTAATCACGCCATGTAACTGAGAACGAAATTCAACGTCCGTCATGTTACTTAAATGGTAAAGCACTTCCGCGCCCGTGGTGTTAATTTCCACTTCATGCTCGTCTAAAGCGTCATCTTGTTTACGAAATAATAACAAATGATTTGCGATGCGAGCGATATCAAGATAACTGACTTCTTGGCGATGCTCAATGAATGGTTGGTTACTCGCCACTTCGAGAAAATCGTTATCAAATCCCCAATGTTTTAAAACTAGCTGACTGGTTGCCGAACAGTTCGATTGGAAAATCTGCAGTGCAATGTCTTGATCAAGGTAGTGTCCATTTTCCAAGTAAAGATGGTACTCATTCACTAAGCAAAACAGACCGATATCGGCCAATAGACCAACCAACAAAGCTTTCTCTTGTTCTAAATGTTGATAGTGCTGCGGTTCTAAACGCTTAAACCATTGAGTAACTAGAACCATACTGGCACCAAATTCACGTGATATGGCTGCACTATTGGTCAGGACTTTATTGCACGCGGTACTTAGATTAATCGAATGCTTGAGTTGCTCAATAGCTTGAGCGGTGACAATATCACGTACGCGTATAATACCTAAGCGGGAAACCGCGGTGCTTAAGTCCAGACAGGTAATATTTCGGCGATTAAAAACCACCGAGTTTGCGACTCGAATAACCACCGCTGCGAGACTTGGATCGTCGGTTAGACAGGCGGCCACATCAGCGATCGTGGTGGATTCAATACTGCATAATTGTTGAATTTTCAACACCACATCCGGGATAGGGGGAAGCGCAATCTTGCCTGTACTGATTGAAAATTTAACCAGTTGAGCAAACTCACTTTCCAATCCTTGGATAAGGAGGTGTTTATTTTCGGGAAGCCAGTAAAAAGATAAATGGTTCATCGTATCCGGTCAAAAGCGGGAAGACGCCCCATTTTACCGATTGCTAATAAAGAGATGCAACCATTAAACAGGTCTTAATGGTTTTATCGTGTAATATAAAGCATTAAATGAATAACGACTGATATGCAACATTAAGTTTTTGTGAAGTCAGTAGCTTTTTAACACGCTTTTCAAGTGATGGATGTGAGTTAAGTCCAGACTTATTTTATGGAATTAACTATCATGTACATAAATCAATACGCAGGCACGTAGTCAAAATAAGCTTGCGATGTATACCTAATTTATTCGCTATAACTTGCTGCTATCTGGTGATCTTTGTGACTCGGGGACGACGATTAAAGGATCTATCAAGATGAGTGAGACAACATTTTTTGATTATGTAATTAAGTTTGGGGACTACCAAAAACGCTCAATGTTCGGTGGTATTGGCTTATTTCAACAAGAAGCCATGTACGCATTGTTAACTGAGGGGGCGATTTTCCTTCGTGGTAGTGAAGAACTCGATGAATTATTAATCCAGTTAGGCTGTGAAAAATTCCGTCATGTGAAAAAGCAGACCACAGCAACCGTTAATTACTATGACATTACGCAACTTTTTGAGCAAGGTTATCCACAATTAGACGATATTATTCAACGTTCTATCTTTTATTCTATTTCGCAACGTAGTTTTCAAAAATCGCAGGCGAGCCGTCGGTTAAGAGACTTGCCTAATATGCAATTGACTCTTGAGCGAATGGTAAAAAAAGCCGGCGTCAGCGATGTGGAAACTTTTGTAAAACTTGGCGCTCCTGCTGTATTTAGTAAGGTTCGCAAAATTTATGGCAGTGATGTTGATGTTAAGCTGCTGTGGAAGTTTGCTGGAGCGATTGAAGGTGTGCATTGGAAGCTACTCCAAGAGCCACAAAAACGTCAGTTATTAGAATATTGCCAAGCTCGTTGAGCAATAATAAACAAGCCGAGGTCAGAGACGTCGGCTTGTTTTATGAAACGCACAGAGTACTTAAACTGAGTGGTATATCCAAACTACTTGAAGTTGCAGCCAACACCGCTGCTTCTTCAAGTAAGAAGGGTATAAAATTAGTATTTAAATCGAGCCGTAAGCATCAGTTGGTCACCATACGCATCATTGAAACGGGCTTCTGCGCCGAGTGAGAATAATTCCGTTGAGTGGAAACGAGCGTAAACAGAACCTATCCAATCGTCGCGATCATCAATAGAGACATAACCTGCTTTTCCACCGACTTCAAGTTGTGGCCCTAACCACTGACGAACACCTAAATTCAGTTCCATTCCCGAATCTGCACTGCCGTAGCTTTTCTTATCTTGTAAACGGAATAACATTTCTCCCGTTAAATCTGCCCAATTATTAATCGGTGCGTGAAAGCCAAAACCTGCGGCGAGATCGTAATCACTTTCAAACTCAGAATCGATACGGGCAATCATATGAGCATTAGGATGAATCGATTTACTGATTGCTGCACCGAAGGTAGCAGGGCTAGCGCCGAAACGAGCTTCGATATATTCGTAGTTAAAATTACTCATCACAGTTGGACTGTTTGGATCCGTTTGAGCCAAAGCGTGTGCCGACGTTAGAAGTAAAGCGGTTGCCATGATTGTTTTGCGCATAGTCACAATAAACCTATCTGTTTATGATTAATTCCATAGTATACCCAAGCGACATTAAGATGCAGTATTGAAAACGTTGCAACTGATTTCAAATCCAATGCATACGGCTTATAGAACGGGCGGCTTGGGTACACACTAAATCAATTACTATTTCGAGTGTGATAACATCATAATTGATTGATAGAGATGAACTCTACCAAAAAATGTCAAGATTGGGTTACCTTGATAAAAAAATAGCTAAATCAATATGATATTGTTTAGAATGCGACCATCTTTTTATCTGTTAAGCTCGATATTGTTCACGTTTAAAGATCATTCACCATAACTGGAGCGGTTTGCAGCCAGTGCGTTTAGAATTAACTCAGTATCAAGAATTGGCATCCAAGCCATTAAATCGGGCTCGTTTTCGATCACGTAATGAGTTAACTGCTCTTTCACGGTATGACGTAATTGCTCTGCTTGCCAAGGTTTCGTGATAAAGAAATGCAAGCTCGAGTGATTAATTGCTTCGACGGTATCGTCTAATCCAGCTTGCCCGGTTAACAATACCTTACGTGTTGGCTGAGTCGCTTCAGATTGGTTAAGTTCGATAAGAAAATGAATGCCGGTTTCTTGAGGCATAATGTGGTCACACAAAATAAGTGCCAGCGGGATTGCTTGCTGCTGGTAATCGGTAATGACTTCTTTGGCTTCTGCGACAGACTCCGCGGCTTCAAGAATAAAATGTTCTTCGAAGACGCTCAGATCTTGCATAACGCTATTCAGTACTTCACGTTCATCATCGACACATAAAATCATCAGTTTTTGCATTTATTTCTCCCTAAATAGGTTCTCGGTTGACGGGTAACCAAACCTGCATCGTAGTGTATTGACCAACTTCACTGTCTACGTTGATCCATCCTTGGTGTTGACGAACAATTTGTTGGCAAACAGATAAACCAATCCCTAACCCAAAATCGCCTTCTCGTTTGGTGGTATAATTAAGCGTAAAAATCTCGTCTTGTCGCTCTTTAGGAATGCCACAACCATTATCGGTAAAACTGATCACCGCATAAGCGTGATTACCTTGTTGGCGTAGCTCACTGGTAATGATTAATACGCCATGCTCTGGAAACGCTTCAACCGCATTAGAGATAAGGTTAGTCCAAACTTGTTGCAGGGCAATAGGGAGACAAGAGATAGCGGGGAGTTTGGCATAATGCTTTTCAACCTGGTGTCTTTTGAGGCGATTTTCGAAAATAACTAAAGTGTCCTCTAGTCCTTCATGGATATCGACAGTATGAAACGTTTCGTCATCTGCGCGCGCATACCCTTTGAGACTTTTGACCATATCGGAAATTCGCTGCGCACAAACCTGAATCGAACGAAGATTACTCCCTGCTAAGAAATACACTTCTAATTGTTCAATGTCGAGCAATGCTTGTTGTGGTTGAGACTGAGCTAAATTGAGTAGATGTTGGTCGTGCTCTAGGCCGAGTTTGACGATTTTTTTTGCTAATAGCGGATGATGAATTTGTTCGGCGATTTGCTTGGCTTTTGCCCGCTCTTCAGCCGTGGACATAGGTTTAGATTGTAAGGCTTGGGCCAGTAGTTGTGCGCCAGTATGTTCCAAAGAGTGGGGTGGAGCATGACCGACGAGTTGAGCAATATGAGTTCGTAGAGTATCACTGCCACGTAGAATCGCCGCAACAGGATTGTTTAATTCATGAGCGACGCCGGCAACCAACTGACCCAGCATGGCCATTTTTTCACTTTCCATCAG
Source organism: Vibrio sp. A8-1 (assembly GCF_013048685.1). NCBI lineage: Bacteria > Pseudomonadati > Pseudomonadota > Gammaproteobacteria > Vibrionales > Vibrionaceae > Vibrio > Vibrio sp. A8-1. The sequence goes on along the minus strand of NZ_VHTC01000006.1, from coordinate 130,971 downwards.
TTGCTTATGCGCTGATTCGAGCGAGTCGAGCGTTTTTTGTAATTGTAATTTGGTATTAATGCTGCGCTGTAGCCGTCGATTAAAATGACGCAGTAATAAGTTAGTAAATAGGGGCAGTAAACTGGTATCGCTATGCATCACTTTAGCAAAGATATCGCGATCTAATTTAATGACATCAGTACGAGTTAACGTTAACGCGGTCGAGAAAGAGGGCTCTCCGGTTACAAAAGACATCCCTCCGACGATATTGCCCTTATTGTGGCGCACGACTTCTCTTTGTTGGCCGAGCTCATCTCGTTTATACAGCGCCACTTCACCTGAGGTAATAAACCATAAGAAATGATTGTCTTCACCTTCAACGGTGAGTAAGTGCTCCGCAGAGTAAGTTCGACAGGCGCGTGTTTCATCATTACCGTCAAAAAACTCATACAAGGCACCGATAACTTGCTCAGCGAGTTGTTGATCGGACATTCGGTGATAATCGCTGATAAAACCTTCACGATAGATACGCATTTTCTGATCAATATGCGCGCGTAAAATTCGGGTTTGATCTAATAAGGTGCTGTAAGTAAGAATATTGTCTTTATCATTATCAAGAACATACGTGGTTAACTCTTGGAGAACCGTCTTACATAACACGTTATCTTGTAATGGTTTGGTTAAACAATAATCTAAACGTCCTTCATTAACCGCGTTTAAAATGGCTTGAATATCTTGACCGCTGCTGATCAATATTTTGCGTGCGTGTTTCGTCTCAGGGCTTTTATCTAATTGAACTAAAAATTCGGCGCCATTAAAGCCTTCATGATGACTGGCAATCACTAACGCAGCAGTTTGTTGGTTTTCTTGGATGAACTCGAGTGCCTGCTGAGCCTCTACGATAGAATCAGCGGTATAGAGATCAAACTTGGCGGAAAAAACACTTAATTCATGACGCCATTGTTCAATACTAATGGGATTATTATCTAAGCACAGCAGAGCATATCGATTCACAGTGGTCCCTATCATTATTTTTTAGCCAGACTACTGTAACAAGCTTTGCAAAAAAGATTTGAGAGCTGAGTTTAAGAATCTTAACCTCGTCAGTATTTGAGTTCGCTTATGGTAATGAGGCGCCACTTGAGCTCGATCAATCATCTGCGTTACACTGCTTGAAATAATAAGCAATCGAGTCATTTATGCAAAATATCAAACGAATAGGGGCTATCGGTGGAGCGGTAGTTTTAGTCTTGTGTTGGCCTTTAGCGGTTGGGCAAATAGGTCAGAAAGCGATTACTCACGGTTTAGAAAATTTAACGAATGAACAAATAAGCGCAGAGCTAATTCATTATGACCGTGGCTATCTTTCTTCTCACGTTTCAGCTCGATTTACGGTGCTCGATGAGCGAGTTCGGCAACAGTTGATCAGTGAAGGTTTACCAACACAGTGGATAGTGGACAGCGATATTCAACATCAATTATTCAGTTTGTCGGCGCAATCAAGGCTGCCAGAATACCCGGAATTACCATTAACCATGACCACGGTTACCCAATTAAATGGCAATACGGATTATCATATTCAGCTAGATAGCTGGCATTACCAACCGTTGGACAATGAAGCCTTAGGGATATCGTTAACGCCGGCTCAGCTTACTGGCACAGTCACTACCTTAGGGGAAGTGACTTATGATCTAACTTTGCCTTCGGTAATGGTTGATTTTATCGACGGTCAAAAAATGCAATTGTCTAAACTTGAAGCAAAAGGTCATGGCAAACAAGAAAATGGCTTTTGGCTGGGTAAGCAAGCGTTGTCGATTGGTGAACTTGAGATTAACGACAGTGACCATCAATCCCTTTTGCTTGTTCGTCAGGGTAGTTATGAATTCACTTCATCGATGGATGCCCATAAAAAACGTTTTACTAGCCAACATAAATTGACGGTTGATCAAGTGATTAGCGATGAAGGTGAAGTGCATGATGCTACGTTTGACTTTACGTTAGCGGATGTTGATAGCCAAGCTTTTGAGCAATTGTCCGCGCTATATCAAACCTACTCAACCATGCCAGCACAGGCTTTAAATCAAGCACTACCATTGATCGAAACACTGTTTTCTCAAGGTTTTAGTCTGAGCCTAAACCAACTCGCTGTTAAAGTGGGTGACGGTGATTTTTCGGCCAATTGGATGCTGACGATTCCTGAAGGTACAAATAATATTTTGCAAGACCCCAGCGTGATTTTACCGGCTTTAACGGGTCATCTTGATAATTTTGTCTCTCAACAATTTGCCCAAGATTACCCTTTTATTCAGCAAGGAATGGATGAACTGGTGATGATGGAGATGGCTACACAAGATGAACAAGGGTATCGAGTTCATGCGCAAATCAATCAAGGCAATGTCTCATTTGATAATGGTAAACAAGTGCCTTTGATCAATTTGATGATGCCCTTATTGATGCGTTAATAAAGAGGGTCTTCATTTTTTAATTAAGCCGCCTCTTAAGGGGGCGGTTCTGAAAGTCATGCGGATAAGTTGATGGAAAAATAATTAACCGCTGATCTTCAGTAAGTTCAAGCTGTTTCTTCTTATAAAAAAGTGGTATACCGAAAACACTCAGCATGGGCTCTTTCAGAGAGAGATGGTGAGTACAGTTACATTTTTGACATCATTTCCCCATTTTCGATAGCAGGAGCAAGCAATACATGGAGCCGAATACGGACACTATTTATAATTTTAGTGCGGGTCCCGCCGCCTTACCTAAAGCCGTCATGGATAAAGCGCAAGCTGAGTTAGTGAACTGGAATGGCCTTGGCGTCTCGGTGATGGAAATTAGCCACCGTAGTAAGCCCTTTATTCAAGTGGCGCAGCAGGCTGAACAAGATTTACGTGATTTGCTCAACGTTCCTGATAATTACAAGGTGCTTTTCTGTCATGGCGGCGCTCGGGCTCAATTCGCGGCGGTCCCCCTAAACTTATTGGGTACGGCGAATACCGCTACCTATATTGACGCAGGATACTGGGCAGCGAGTGCGGTCAAAGAAGCTCAAAAATATTGTCGTGTCGATGTCTTTGACGCCAAAATCAATAAGCAAGGCAAAACGGCGGTACGGCCAGCCAGTGAATGGGCGATTGATCCAGACTCGGCTTACGTGCATTTCTGTCCTAATGAAACGATTGATGGCATTGAAATTAATGATTTACCGATCACCGATAAACCGATTGTGGCCGATATGTCCTCGACGATTTTATCACGAGAGATCGATGTCTCTCGTTATGGGGTGATTTATGCTGGCGCGCAGAAGAACATTGGGCCTGCTGGGATCTGCATTGTGATTGTGCGTGATGATTTACTCGGTTTAGCGAATGAGGTATTACCGAGTATTCTTAACTATCAATTGTTGGCCGAACAAGAATCGATGTTTAACACGCCACCGACCTTTGCATGGTATCTGTCAGGGTTAGTATTTCAATGGCTCAAACAGCAAGGTGGTGTTCAAGCGATAGAGAAGATTAATCGAGCCAAAGGTGCGTTATTGTACGACTACATTGACTCGTCAGATTTTTATCGTAACACCATTCATCCAGATAATCGTTCATTAATGAATGTGCCTTTCCAATTAGCCAAACCTGAGTTAGATGAGACCTTTTTATCGTTGGCCGAAACTCGAGGCTTAGTTTCGCTAAAAGGCCATCGAGTATCTGGTGGAATGCGCGCATCGATTTACAACGCAATGCCATTAGAGGGAGTGCAAGCTCTGGTCGATTTTATGCAAGAGTTTGCTGAGCAATACGCCTAACTCGCTTTATTTCTCTCGATCAAACCGCAGTCAGGAGTGTCGTATCCTGACTGCGGTTTTTTATTCTTGATAAATTTGATAATAATCGATGTTTTGTTCAGCACAATGACAGATCTTGGTTCATACTTAGTGCATAAAAAAATGGAGTTGGTTTGGTGTAAATGGCTTAGCAAACCTTAGTGAGTTGGAGTAAATCGATCCTAGTAACGTTATGTTGCTGTCATCCCTTTGTCTGACCCAAACAATTAAGGACGTGAGCATGCACAACCATGCATGAAAATAGTTTGCTTTGAGGGATAAACCATGAAATTCAGTCATAAAGTAGTCGCAGCGTCATCCGTGATGCTACTTTTGACGCTGACACTTTTGTCGACGCAACAGTATTTTACTATGCGCTCTGAGATTGAAACTCAAGTGAATAGCAGCGTTGATGAAATTGTTAGCGGGGTACGCAATACGGTGAGTAAAGATCTCAGTGGTAGTAAAGCGTTAGCACAGTATGTTACAGAGCTGGTTCAGGTTGATATTGATCCTCGAAGTGTCGCCGATGTGCTTCGCCAGAGGGCTTTAGCGAAAAGCTTTATTTTGGTCGGGTTTGGCTATGATAAAGATGGTTCTTATGTCGGTAGTGACCCAAGTTGGAACCCGGGAGCAACTTGGGATCCAAGAGTTCGGCCTTGGTATCGTGATGCCAAAAATGCGGGGCAATTAACCATTACCGCGCCCTATGCAGATTCAGCTACGGGAGAAATATGCCACACCAGTTAATTACCGTGGGCAATTTTCAGGGGCAATATTTTTTGATGTTAGTCTTGTGTCTCTTGCCGAACTGGTTAACCAAGTTTCTCTATTTGATGCGGGTTATCTATTTATCGTTTCTGATGATGGTACTACCGTTGCTCACCCTGAAGCGCGTTTTAATGGTGAACCGATGTCGGCTTTCTTACCGAATGTACGTATCAGTCGTGATGTACAAGAAGTGAGGATTAATAATCAAGATTATCAATTACGTTTTGTACCAATCCCCGGTGAAACTTGGTCAGTTGGGGTTTTACTGGATGAGAGTATTGCCTTTGCTGCGGTTGATGATTTACGGCGTAGTGCGTTAATTTACTCGTTACTCGCTTTAGTGGTCAGCACCTTAATTCTTTCTTTCGTGATCCGTATTTTAATGCGCCCATTAGATACTCTCAATGATGCGATTCAAGATGTTGCTTCTGGACAGGGAGACTTGACTAAGCGACTTGATACCAATACCGATTATGAGTTTGCTCGATTAGCCAGCGGCTTTAACCGTTTTACTGAAACTTTACAGCAGTTGATTAAAGAGTCTAAGCAAATTGGTCAACAGATCATGCACAGTACCGAATCTACCGCTCACGGTTTACAAGCGTCGACCGAAGCAATGCAAAGTCAAATGCATGAGGTGGAGCAGTTGGCAACGGCAATGAATGAAATGGCCGCGACAGCAATGAATGTGGCTGGTAATGCGCAAGGCGCAGCTTCAGCTGCGCAAGAAGCAGATAACGCCACGGAGCAAGGCTCTGAAGTGGTATCACACACCACAGAAGCGATTAATTCCCTAGCGTTACGTATCGATCAAGCAGTAGAAGAGGTCAAGCAATTAGAAAGTGCGACCTCAAACATCGAGACTATTTTAAAAGTCATTAATGATATTGCCGATCAAACTAACCTATTGGCCTTGAATGCCGCGATTGAAGCAGCGCGAGCCGGAGAATCAGGTCGTGGTTTTGCGGTTGTGGCCGATGAAGTGCGTACACTTGCCCAACGAACGCAACAATCGACCACTGAGATTCGCAGTATGATCGAACAACTGCAAGTGGGATCAAGCTCAGTCGCTGGAGCGATGAGACAAAGTAAAGACACGGCAACAGAAACTGTCGCCAAGGCGAGCGAAGCCAATGATGCTTTATTGCGTATCCGTCAGGCGATTCAGCAAATTAGTGATATGAATATGCAAATCGCGTCCGCGGCTGAAGAGCAAAGCTTGGTGGCTGAAGAAATTAATACGAATACGGTGAAAATTAAAGACTTATCGGTACAAGTATCGGATACCGCTAGCCAATCAAACCAACAGATGCAAGAGCAGCTTGAAGATGTTCGTCGTCAAGAGGCAGTGATGAACAAGTTTATTGTTTAATTCTCTCTCCTTTAATAAAAAACTCAGGCGGTTTGCCTGAGTTTTTTATATCCAATATAAGCTAAGCGATTAAGGGCGAGCGGATTTAGCGGTTGGTTTGGTGGTGTGGCTTTTCCCTTTAGGCGATGATGTTTTTTTAGCCGTATGAGGTTTGGTATTGCTGCGCAGTGCATCAAATCCAGGTTGGGTATTGGTATGCTTGGTGGCAAACCTATTGGCACCGTGGCGTCCCGACTTACGTCGTTGCGCAGGAGTGCGAGCGTCAACATCATCAGCGGGTACTAAACAGGTTGCTTTGTCTCCGATTAAATGTTTCTTGCCCATGTTAATCAGAGCTTCACGGATCAAAGGCCAGTTAAGCGGATCATGGTAACGTAGTAATGCTTTATGCAATCGACGTTGGCGCTCACCTTTAGCGATAGTAACCTCTTCCCGTTTTTTGTATTTGACTCGTTTTAATGGGTTGGTTTCTGAGTAATACATTGCTGTCGCGTTACACATCGGTGATGGGTAGAAGTTTTGTACCTGATCACATTGATAGTTATTAGACTTTAACCACAGCGCAAGGTTGAGCATGTCCTCATCCTCGGTACCTGGATGAGCAGAAATAAAGTAAGGGATTAAATACTGTTTTTTACCCGCTTCCGCACTGTATTTCTCAAACATCTCTTTAAAACGGTTATAGGTGCCCATACCCGGTTTCATCATTAGATCGAGTGGGTTCTTTTCGGTATGTTCAGGAGCAATTTTTAGATAACCGCCAACGTGGTGAGTGACCAGTTCACGGACATACTCTGGAGATTCAATTGCTAAATCATAGCGTACACCAGAAGCAATCATCACTTTTTTGATGCCCTTTACCTTGCGCGCTTCACGATAAAGATCAATGGTATGTTTATGATCAGTATTGAGTTTATGGCAAATACCCGGAAAAACACACGATGGACGACGACAGTTCATTTCTGCTTTAGGATCGCTACAACCCAAACGGTACATGTTGGCGGTTGGACCTCCTAAATCGGAGATCGTCCCAGTAAATCCTGGCACTTTATCGCGAATTTCTTCCATCTCATTGAGGATTGACTCTTTTGAGCGGTTTTGAATAATTCGTCCTTCATGTTCAGTAATCGAGCAAAATGAACAACCCCCAAAGCAGCCACGCATGATATTTACTGAGGTCTTGATCATGTCGTAAGCGGGGATTTTTGCTTGACCGTATTGAGGATGAGGCACTCGGGCGTAATTTAATCCAAATACGTAATCCATCTCTTCGGTGGTGAGTGGGATTGGGGCTTGGTTGACCCACAATTCACGATCACCATGGCGCTGAATTAATGCACGTCCCGAATAGGGATTGGTTTCTAAATGCAATACGCGGCTCGCATGGGCGTATAATATCCGGTCATTATTCAGTTTTTCGAAGGCTGGTAAGCGCACGGCTGTCGTCGCTGCATCGTGACGAGAAGGGCGAATGGTGATTGGCTTGGCTTCGGCTTCTTTTTCCTGATTAGTCTCACACTGGGTTTCTACTGCATAAGGGTTTATCGGTACAAACGCTTTACCCGGTTTTTCAATCCGTGAAGAGTCAATGATCGTGTAATGTTCGGGTGCTGCAGGAAGGATAACCGCCGTGCCGCGGATATTGGTCATCTCAGTGATAGCGTCGCCATTAGCCAAACGATGGGCGACTTCGACTAAAGCACGCTCGGCGTTACCAAACAACAAAATATCTGCTTTGGAATCGAACAGCACCGAGCGACGAACTTTATCAGACCAATAATCATAATGAGCAACGCGGCGTAAGCTCGCTTCAATACCACCTAAGACTAATGGGACATCTTTATAAGCTTCTCGGCAGCGTTGAGAATAGACTAACGTGGCGCGATCAGGACGCTTACCACCTTCATTATTTGGCGTATAGGCATCATCATGGCGCAGCTTTTTATCAGAGGTGTAGCGGTTAATCATCGAGTCCATATTGCCTGCGGTGATGCCAAAAAAGAGATTTGGCTTACCGAGGGCCATAAAAGCCTCTTTATTATGCCATTCAGGCTGTGCAATGATACCAACCCGAAAACCTTGCGCTTCTAGTAAGCGGCCAATGATCGCCATCCCAAAACTGGGATGATCAACATACGCATCGCCAGTGACAATAATAATATCGCAGCTATCCCATCCTAGCGCATCCATCTCTTGCTTACTGGTAGGAAGAAAGGGTGCCGTTCCAAAACATTCAGCCCAGTATTTTTTGTAGTGATGGATAGGAGTGATCTTGCTGTGCATATTTTAACCTCTGATTGATAAGCCGCGCATTATAACGACTTGTATCAGTAGTATCTAGGGGAAGCTGCTCAGTTATATGTGGACTATTTTTTAATGAAACATGAACGTCAATTTATTGGCTAAAAAGTTAAAAGGCTTTTTAAATCGAATTAAGAGATTTTTTTGGTCATTTTGTGTGACATAGTCTACATTAATTGGTAAGCAAGTGGTTTTTATTCGTGCAAGTTTATTGCCTCATGGTGAGTATGGCTTGTTCATGACCGTCAGTTAGGTTCAAGGCTGGGATAATTATGACACAAGCAGATTCTCAAGAATGCTTGCAGAAAAAGTCCTCACAACATCCTACTAATGTGGGATATGGCGCTATTGTGTGGTCGTTAAACATTGAAACTCACGAGTTTATCTGTGATCAAGCAATGCTTAATCGCTTACTTTCTATGCAACACTCTACGACTAATATTAAAGATATTTTACGTTACATGACGCCGAGTAAGGCCGCTGAGATGAAGCGTTGTTTCAAATATGTGATTGAAACAGGCGAGAGCCATCATTTTAACTGCAGCTTGGTTATTGCTGAACAAACCCTGGTTTATGTCGAATTTTTTATTGAGCGGATTTCTGCCGTTTTACTGAAAGGAACCATACAACCATTAATAAAACTCGGGTCGGTAAGAGCATTAGCTAAGTTATTTGAAGACCTCTTTGATAACACACATCATGGATTTATGCTGACTGATCAGGATACGAGAATCCTAGCGTGTAACCGTTATTTTGAACAATATTCGGGTTTTAAACAAAGCGAATTACTCGGTTTAAAGGCGAGTATTTTTAATAGTCAAAAGCACTCAGCCGACTTTTATCAATCTATGTGGCATGACATTAATCATTATGGTAGTTGGAGCGGGGTGATTTTAAATCGATTAGCATCAGGAAAAATCTCTCCACAAGAGTTGACCATTCAGAAAATTACTTTACAGGATGGTCGGGTCTTTTTTTTAGGGATGACTTTGGATTTGTCAGAAAACCTTTATCGGGTAGCCGATACCCCATTAGGCGAAATTGATCTGCTCACCCAATTGCCAACAGAAGAGAAATTTAAAGATTTACTGAGTATCTACCAGAAAGAAAATCAAGACGATACCACATTAATTGTGCTTGTTTTTCAGCCTCAATTTTCGACAGATCATCATCATGCTGAGATGGTCATGTTATCTAATTTCTTGGTTAATAGTGAAGAAGTAAAATTGGCAGGTTACGTTGGTAAAGACATTTATGCTGTGTGTTTAGCGTGTACTAAGTGTCAAAAAACGACGGACTTTCGACAAATTCAGCATGCTATTCGACGTTTTATGCAAGATTTGAAAAAAGAATCTGAAATATACGCGACGGTGATCGGTGGTCGTATTGGTGTTTCGGTTTTAGAGTTAGACGCTAAAACTCCTGCTAGAATGGTCACTCATGCCATGCAGGCGATGCTTGAGCAACATGCTGGTGAATCAAAGACGATTAGCTTCTATCACAGTGAGATACATCAACAAGTTAAGCGTCGAAAATCTTTAGAGGATTTAGTGAGCAAAGCGATCTCTGAAAGGGATCTCGAGGTACATTATCAGCCGATTGTCGATACCAAAACCTGGGAAATAGCGAAGTTTGAAGCGTTATGCCGTTTTAAACCGACTAAGGATAATGCATTCACGACTCAAGAAATGATCAGTATTGCTGAGGATCTTAACTTGATCAGCGAGTTAGATAGAACGGTCGGTATTCTCTCTTTACAAGCTTTACCTAAGATTAAGATGTTATTTGGGCAACATATCGGATTAACCATTAATCGCTCTTTTAATAGCAAAATGGATGCGGTGCAAATATTAACCAATACCTTAGAAATGATAGAAAATTACACCGATAGCCCACAATCAATTACGATAGAATTAACAGAAAGTGCTTATTTTGATAGCCAGTCACAACAAGCTAACGCATTAAAATCACTACGTGAACAAGGTGTGACCGTTGCGATTGATGATTTTGGTACTGGATACTCTTCGTTTACTTATTTAAGTGATTGTCATTTTGATTATTTAAAAATCGATCGTGAGTTTGTTACTGATATTCAGCTTGGTAGTAATAAATGCAAAATAGTAAATATGATCATTGGATTATGTCATAGTCTAGGGATTAAGGTTGTTGCAGAAGGGGTCGAAACTGAACAAGAAGTGATGGTATTAAAGTCATTGGGCGTCGATTATATGCAAGGCTATTTCTTTTCTAAACCATTGCCTTTTACATCATTACATCAAGCGAAAAATTATCGTCGAAATTTAGTTACAATCGATACTGAACCTGATCAACAACAAAAGAAAACCAGCTTAATCCATTTATTTAAAGGTAAACCGCATCTTGATCCGAGTGAGCCCCTCTCTTTAGTCGACAAGTATTTTAAAGTGACACAAACTGACGCACTACCGGTTATCAATAAAGGGGTGTGTGTTGGAATTGTGCTAAGAGAGACGTTAAATTTGCACTTAACCCCAACGATGGGGACTGAGCTGGAAACGATGCGTGAAGCCGCGATTTGGCGACGACCTGTTAATCAGTTAATGCAAATCCATTTTACCCAACTCAAGGCGGATACCAAACAAGATAAAATCTCGGAATTAATCAGTAATGAAACCCCCTTTCCTTGGGTTTTGGTGGATGGTGAGAAGTATAAAGGTTTACTAACACAAGCGGATGTCTTGCTGCATTTAGCAGAAAGACAACCGTGTTTGTGATTAGTTATGGCGTTATGGCTCATTTTTCCCCCTAAAATACCCATAATCGACTTGAGTGCTTTAGTACGTCGTTTGGGTATCTCGGTTTAGAGCAGCTTTGCCTTAGAGCAATAGATTAACCGCTCTGTTTAGGTGTCATTATGCTGATTTGCTTGATACTTGTATCACCAAACATTTGCTTTGCTCGATGCTGCATCTCTTCAGCACGAATGCTATTCGCCGTATCTTCGATATTCATTAGAGCTTCAATACCATAACCATGAATAAGGTAACGGCTAAGCATTGATGCCATTTGTTCTGGTCTATCTTGTAATGGTTTTAAATCTACGATGAGTTGTTTCGCGACAGTTTGTACTTCTTCTTGGCTGATATACTGCGTTAAACTCTCGATAACTTCCTGAACAGCTTGTTGTGTTTGCTCAACATAAGCCGAATCAATGGTGGTAATAAATGACCAATCAGAACTCGGTTCACTATCCTTATTGAGTGGGATAACCTCAGGGGTATAATCCAACCCTTTATTTTCTCTAATGTTGGCTAATAATCTTTGTGTCGCTAAGCGATAGAGCATGTCTTCTAGGAACACGGTTTTTGCGCTTTTGACTGAGGAATCAGCAGCAATATAACGATGAACAATCAGAGTGTGGTTGTCTGTATTTATCGGTAATTCTAATTGTGAACTAATGGAGGTTGAATAGTCCGCAGTAAGTCTAAGTGGTTGCGATGGCGCTAGTGGAATATTAGCAATATATTGACGTAATAAGGGAGTGATGGTCGAGGGTGTCACATCGCCAACGATAACCAAAGTAAAGTTACCTTGCTGAAAGAGTTGTTGATGCACTTGCATGACTTGATCTGCCGTCGGAATCGGTTGATCTTGAGTATCCCTAAACCAATGGGCACTGCTCGGATTATAAGAATCATGGCTAACGGTTTTAATGAGTTGGCCAAGGGGCGTCGCCACAAATTGACTTAAGTTAGCTCTGTGTTGCTGATTGGTCGTATCCAGTTTTATGAGATCAAGATTTGGCCGTGTAGAGAACTGGTGAATCATCGCGAACCCTTCATCTAAATCCTTTTGATTCATTTCCAATCTTAACCAGTGTGAGGTGGTATCAATAAAGGTCGCCATCGACATGTTTTTGCGTTTCAAGTAGCTGTCCGTTTGTGCTCCATTCATGTCACCCAAACCCGATTGCATCAGAACGGTCGGTGAAATATCGGTTGCATAAAATAGGTCATTGGGTAAAGCAGCGTAGCCACCTAAGCTAGAGTAAAAAAGTTGCAGCTTTTTTTTCCCACTATATGTTCTTAATAAATAAGCATCTACACCATTTTCTAATTGCCAATGAACAATATCAGGGTCGGTGTGGATAGACTGTGAGCTAATAATCTCTCCTTGTTGTATCGGTTGATACAATGCAGGATTAATGTCGGCTATTTCAGTTTTTATCCCACGGCGTTGCTTGGTTTTTTGTATATGATCTCGTTGATTGGTGAGTTTGGATAAAGTTTCTTGTCGATCAGCACCAATAATGATGGTGGCATCACTACGCAGTAACTGTTTTAAGTGACGATTGACCTCTTCAACAGAAGCTTTGCTGAGTAACTGTTTTAGACCATACTGAAAATCGAGGTCACTTTGTAGTACCTCTTGGTTAGAGATAGCCCAAACTCGATCATTCGCATGTTCAGGGGGTAACCGATTATGCTTGTTTTGAGTCGCATACAGGAGGTCATCTTGGTACGAATGAAGTACCGCCTGTAGCTCTTGCTCGCTGACGCCAAAATCACGGAGTGACGACAATGTCGATAAGGTAAGGTCGGTGACCATGCCTCTTTGTTGGTAAGGAAAAGCTACACTGATCAGAGAATAGCGTTGATCAAGTATACGATAACTGATCGTATGTAATTGAGTATGAACTTGTGCGGCTTGATTAAACTCGGCAGCAAGTCGATAAGAGATGAGTTGTTCAGCAATATTATCTAGACGATGATTAATTAACTGTTCGTGATTGGTAATACGATGTTCTCCACGATCGATTAACAGAGAAAAACTTGGGTGTTCACCAGTCGCGACGTAATCAATAAAATCTTGTGTATCCAATTTTGTTTGACTTGGAAGAACTGGGCGACGTGTTTCACCAGCCTGCCAGTCAGCAAAGTACTCTTGTATCCATTTTTCACCTTGTTCGAGAGTGACATTACCCGTAATGACAATTTCTGTTAATTGAGGTTGATACCACGTTTGATAAAAGGTTTTTAGGCGTTCAGGAGTCGCTTGTTGAACACTATCTCGCGTTCCTAATACGTCATGTTGAGCATAAATCGTTTTTGCGATTAATTGCTCATAAAATTTTTGTTCAAATGGTTTATCGTCACTTATTCGATAACGAAATTCACCCATGATCACGCCTTTTTCTTTTTCAACTTCTTGCGGCGTAAAATGTAGACCGTCGGCAATATCTCTAAACCAGAGTAATGCTTTGTCTATCGCTAGGTTATCCGGCAAATCGAGGCTATAGACGGTTTCTTTGTAGCTAGTAAATGCATTCAGGTCGGCCCCAAAACTGGCTCCGGTCTGCTGCACCATCTTAATCACATCATTATGTTGGTAATGGATACTGCCATTAAAAGCCATATGTTCGACGAAATGCGCGTAGCCGGATTGTTCAGGACTTTCTTGTAGCGACCCTGCATGGACATAAAAACGAATGGAAACGGGTTGATGATGATCAGGGTACAGATGATAGGTTAAGCCATTATCTAATTGACCCGTTACCCATCGCTGATCGGCTTGTAAAGGTGTAGTAGGGTGGTGAGAGACACAACCCAGTAAAGAAAGGGAAACTAACCCAGCCATTATTCGTGTGTTCATAGTGACCTCTTGATTTTTTCCGTACTATAAACAAGAAGTCGTTCATGATGGTGCTAGATATTTATGATCCTCGATGAGAATAACGAATCGAATCAATAAGAATGATATGACTGTCAATATTAAAATCGAGGTAGGCAGAGGTGTGACGCTTTTGTTATCATCCCCATCCGTTTTTCATTATGTAACGAAGAATTTATGCTTTATTCCCTATTGAGTGTGATGGCTCCTATGTTATTGGGCGCACAAGTGTTGTTGACCCTCGTGTTGGTCAAAGGCGATATTTGTCCTGGGCAACGGGGGCGAATACATAAAGTGCTGCCTGTGCTGGCTATTTTATGGGTTGCGGTTGCGTCATTAAAAGTTGAGGCATTTTTAGTCGTATTTGCTTTGCTTTATTTTTACTCGCAAGTGCAAACTAAAAAAACACGTCAAGAAGGGCCCTTATGGGTGATGTATCTGGCTGATGGTTTAGCATTAGCCTTCGTCGCTATTTTGATCACTGAAACGGTTAATTGGTCTGCAAGCTTATCTCTGCTCAGCCTGATATTTTTATTAGGCGCGTTATTAGGGCACCTGTTATTAACTATTGCTCGTACGCGTTTACAAGCTTTTCATCGTCTATTGCCAGTGATGGGAATTTTGTCGGCGATGATCGCCACACTCTGTATTGTTCCTTATTCCTATCAACTTGATACGCAATCTCTCTCCGCATTGACTCAACCTTTATTGATAAGTTTTTCATTACTAGTGATAGGTATTGTGGTTTGGTGTTGGCATTTATTATTGGTTAAGCCTGTGAGCAAAGGACAATTGATCCTTGCCCAAACGTTGATTTTGGCTGCGGCTACGGGTTTTCATCATCTTTACCTGTGATTGACTGTGTTTCGAGAGACGGCTCACTTTCCATTCGACTAATTACGACTAAGCTTATTAATAGGGCGTATGGCGATAGAGGAGCATGATGATGGATTTAAGCAATGTGAGCCGTCTTGATGATGCCATTTTACTCGGTATTGTAAATGAGAAGCTGCGGCTTGAATGTGATAGCTTGGGTGAATTGGTCTCAATGTATGAGATGAATGAAGAACATGTGGTTGGTAAGCTGCAAAACTTAGGTTTTAGGTACGACCCTCTCACCAACCAGTTTAAAGCGGTCTAACTTTACGAGGCCTATTGATTTTTAAGCCATCTTGATCCCCTCAAGGTGGCTTTTGCATTGTTGGCGAGCAATAGCGAAGAAGGCTTGTAAGTAATGTTTGTTTTTTTCACTATTACGAGTTGCCGCAAATAGCCTGCGCCACAAGCCATCGCCTAGCGGCTTACTGGTGATCAACCCTTGACGTGAAAACTCACTGATCGCCCAATTTGGCAATGTTGCTACTCCTAATCCTGCAGAGACCATCTGCACCAACATCAGAGTGTTATCGGCTTGTTTCCATTTTGCGGGTTCAATACCTGCCGGTTGTAAAAAGTGCTTTACGACATCCAAGCGCTGTTTTTGTACCGGATAGCTCAGCATGGTTTGGTCGGCTAAATCGTGCGCACTAATCGAGGTTTTCTCTGCTAATGGATGAGTGGTTGCTGTGATCAAGCGCATTTCAAAATCAAACAGCGGCTCATAATGCACTTCAGAGCGAGGCAGAATATCTGATGTGATCACTAAATCAAGCTCTCCAGCCAGCAATGCAGGGAGGGGCTCAAAGCCAAAACCAGAAGAAAAATCGAGAGTAACGCTCGGCCAAGCAACTTGGTATTCACGTAACGCAGGCATCAACCATTGAAAGCATGAATGACACTCAATCGCCATGTGTAATCGGCCATTAACGTCTTCTTTTAGACTAGCCAGTTCATTTTCGGCTTTCGCCAGTCTCGGCAGTATTTCATCGGCGACTTTCAATAAAATATCTCCTTCAGAGGTAAAGCGCACAGGACGCGTTTTACGCAAAAAAAGTTGCCCACCAATTCGCGCTTCGAGATCTTTAATTTGATGCGATAGAGCCGATTGCGTTAAGTGGAGACTCGTCGCTGTTGCGGTTAGCGATCCTGTCTCACGTAACGACACTAAGGTTTTTAAATGTTTAAGTTCTATCATGCGTCACCGTCATCGTTTTATCTTTATTCTGGTCTATTGCTATTTAACTTACGTTGTTTTTTTGGAGCTGTAAACATCTAGATGGCTATTTGGCATTTAAAGAAGTGAAGTTATCGAACATCAACATGAATTTATTTAATAAACAAGTTGAATAATTGGCGATTGTACCGGCCATGGATTAGCGAGATAGTTTGGACATCCGGACATCTTTGGTGCGATGGATGTCTGCAAAAATGAATTATAAAAGGATAACAACCATGGCAACGACAACACATATTCTCGGCTACCCACGTATCGGTGAAAAACGTCAACTGAAATTCGCTTTAGAGCAATACTGGCGCGGCGACATTACTCAACACCAATTAAAACAAGTTGGTAGTGACATTCGTCAACAAAACTGGCAATGGCAAAAAGATGCAGGATTAAGTTTTGTCACAGCTGGCGATTTTGCTTGGTATGATCATGTGTTAACGACCACCTTGTTACTTGGTCATGTGCCTAAGCGCCATCGTGATGGTTCGCCTGATCTGGATACCTTATTTCGTGTCGGTCGTGGTCAATCGCAAAATAGCTGTGGTTGCAGTGGCAGCGCCGCCTCGGATATGACCAAGTGGTTTAATACCAATTACCACTATATTGTGCCAGAGTTTAGTGCTGATGATAGTTTTGAAGTCAGTTGGCCGCAGCTGTTTGATGAAGTTAATGAAGCGATTAAAGCTGGTCATCAAGTTAAACCCGTGTTGCTAGGGCCATTAAGCTACTTGTATTTAGGTAAAGAGGTCGAAGAAGGATTTGATCGCCTAAGCTTATTACCAAGACTATTAACGGCGTATCAAGCTATTTTGGCTAAATTAGCCAAACAGGGCGTGACGTGGGTACAAATTGATGAACCGATTTTAGCCCTTGAGTTAGAGCCAAAATGGCAAGATGCGTTTAAATTAGCTTATCAAGTTCTGCAAGGAGAGGTGAAACTATTACTCACCACGTACTTTGATTCGGTAGTTGATAGCTTAGATAAAATTATTGAATTACCGGTCAATGGTTTGCACATCGATCTTTCAGCCGCGCCTCAACAGTTAAATACCGTGGTTGAGAAGTTACCTCAAGATTGGGTGTTATCGGCAGGGGTGATTAATGGTCGTAATGTATGGCGTGCAGATTTAGCCGCATTATTAACGTTATTACAACCCGTAAAAGAACAATTGGGTGACAGGCTCTGGTTGGCCAGTTCTTGCTCTTTATTACACAGTCCGGTGGATTTGGATTTAGAGTCAACTCTATCAGCGGAGGTGCGCAGCTGGTTTGCTTTTGCCAAGCAAAAAATTACCGAAGTGGCTTTACTCGCGAAAGCGCTCGATGGCGATCAAGCGGCGATCTTAGCTTGTGATACTTACAGCTTACCGATTGTCGCGCGAAAAAGTGCCCTGCATGTTAATAAGCCTCAAGTGCAAACACGTTTAAAGAGTATTAGCCAAACACTGGCAGAGCGCAGTGCACCATACAGTGAGCGAGCCTATCATCAGCAAGAAGTATTAGGTTTACCATTATTACCGACGACGACGATTGGTTCTTTCCCACAAACGGGCGATATCCGCGCTGAGCGCAGTGCTTATCGACAAGGTAAATTAACTCAAGATCAATACGAGCAAGCGCTTAAAGGGCATATCGCCGATGCGGTGCAGCGTCAGGAAGCATTAGGTTTAGACGTATTAGTACATGGTGAAGCTGAACGTAATGACATGGTGGAATATTTTGCGGAAAACCTCGCTGGCTTTCAAACCACGCAATTTGGTTGGGTACAGAGTTATGGCTCGCGCTGCGTTAAGCCGGCAATCGTAGTGGCCGATATTGAAAGAGAGCAGCCAATAACAGTAGGTTGGTCGACTTATGCTCAGTCATTAACCAGCAAGCAAATGAAAGGGATGCTAACTGGGCCTGTGACCATTTTATGTTGGACATTCCCACGAGAAGATATTTCTCGTCAGCACATTGCTCAGCAATTAGCACTGGCTTTACGTGATGAAGTTGCCGATCTGCAAGATGCGGGCATCAATATTATTCAGATTGATGAGCCAGCGATTCGTGAAGGTTTGCCGCTGAAAAAGCGCGATCATCAAGCGTATTTACAGTGGGCTGTGGAGGCTTTTAAGATCTCTGCGGCGGTGGCGCGCCCAGAAACACAGATCCATACTCATATGTGCTACAGCGAATTTAACGAAATTATTGATTCTGTCGCTGCGTTAGACGCCGATGTAATTACCATCGAAACCTCACGTTCTAATATGGAATTGCTTAAAGCATTTGAGGTATTTAATTACCCGAATGCGATTGGTCCTGGTGTGTATGATATTCATTCCCCTAATATTCCTTCACAACAATGGATAGAAGGTTTACTCCGTAAGGCGGCGGAAAAAATTCCGGTTGAACGTTTGTGGGTTAATCCGGACTGTGGCTTAAAAACGCGTAATTGGCCAGAGGTGGAAGCGGCATTAAACAACTTGGTGCTTGCAGCAAAAGCACTACGTAATGAGTGGCAAACAAAAGCTTAACACTTCGGTTGAGGGATGTTTTTCTGTTGAATATAAAAAAGCCGCCATGGATTTAAATGGCGGCTTTTTTGAGAACGTTCATTTTTTGATGGTTCTCAATCTTATTTATCTTGTGATAGACCGAGTAACGATTGTTGGATATCACTGACTGGTGTTTGCATGGTTGGCTGAGTGGTAATGCCCAATTGCTGTTTTGCTTCTTCAACGGTTAATCCTAGATGACAACACAGTAAATCGATTGCCATTTGGTAGCTATTGACTTCGGCCATGGTGGTAGTTTCCTTTGCTTGCTGTGATATATCCGCTTTTTAGCTGAATCTGCAAATAGTTTGCTTATAGCCATTGACTTAGATCAATCTAATCGCTTTAACTACGCTCCTCAATAAGACCAAAGTCTAACTTTTTACTGATCGGATCTGTTGGTTAATTTCTCGGACATTAAATGTTGCAATTTAGCACTTAACCTTGAATATTAAATCGATAACACTATCTCTATATAAAAGTAAAAGTTGACTGATATATCATCGGTACAATTAATCAAAACATCCTATTTGGAGAGAAGTAATGAAGCGAGTATTTTTATTCTTAGCAACCAACCTAGCCGTTGTGCTGGTGCTCAGTGTTGTTCTGAATATCGTTTATGCAACAACAGGCATTCAGCATGGTAGTTTGTCTGGCTTGCTAGTTTTGGCAGCGGTATTTGGTTTTGGTGGTTCATTTATTTCACTTCTTATGTCAAAAAGTATGGCTCTGCGCTCGGTAGGAGGCAGAGTCATTGAAACGCCACGCAATGAGATGGAACATTGGTTACTGCAAACCGTCGAGCGTCAAGCGCAGCAAGCGGGTATTGGTATGCCGACCGTGGCGATTTATGATGCTCCTGATATGAACGCATTTGCTACAGGTGCCAAGCGTAACGACTCGTTAGTCGCTGTATCGACCGGTCTATTGCACAACATGACTCGTGATGAAGCAGAAGCGGTATTAGCCCATGAGGTAAGCCATATTGCTAATGGGGACATGGTAACTATGACATTGATGCAAGGCGTGGTGAATACCTTCGTGATATTCCTATCGCGTTTTATCGCTAATATTGTTTCTTCTCGCAACTCAGATGAAGGGCAAGGTAGCAATATGATGGTTTACTTTGGTGTCTCTATGGCTTTGGAATTGGTGTTTGGTTTCTTAGCGAGCTTTATCACTATGTGGTATAGCCGCCATCGTGAATTTCATGCGGATGCAGGCGCTGCTCAACTAGTGGGTAAACACAAAATGATTGCCGCTTTAGAGCGTTTGAAAATGAGTCACGAGTCGCAGTTAGAGGGGTCGATGATGGCGTTTGGTATTAACGGTAAGCGTACGGTTATGGAGCTATTGATGAGCCATCCACCGTTAGATAAACGTATTGCCGCATTACGTAACTCATAATCCATTATTTATCATTCATTAACCAGCCTTCGGGCTGGTTTTTCTTTTTTATCGATTGATCGTTTTATCTCTTCATGTCGTATCTCATTTTTATAAAGTTGTACAAATTTTTTTTCGTACAACTTTATAAAATGCACTATCTTATCATTATATTGTACGAAAAATTATTTTGTATAACTACGAGGTTCCACATGGATGTTCAAACGGTTGGTCAATTCTACTGTCAGCTCAGCAAGCATACTTTGCATCGTTTGCCTGAAATTTACCATCAACACGTGGTTTTCGCTGACGCTGCACACCGTATTGAAGGTCTAGAAAGCTTACATCAGTACTTTGTTAACCTTTATCAAAATGTGCAGCGATGTGAATTTACTATTCATGAACAACATCAAATTGAACAAACGGCTTTTCTCGTCTGGACGATGCACTTACAGCATCCTAAGCTTGCCAGTGGTCGAGTGATTGATGTTCAGGGTATGAGCCAGATTAAGTTTCAAGACGATAAAGTCATTTATCATCGAGATTATTTTGATTTAGGTGAAATGCTCTACGAGCAATTACCGCTGCTGGGTAGCTTAGTTCGCGCGGTGAAACGGAGGTTAGGCCAATGAATGGTGTCTTGATCACCGGAGCCAGTTCAGGCATAGGTTTGCAGCTTGCTAAAGATTATGCTCAACAAGGTTGGTCGGTGATTGCTTGTGGGCGTAATTTGACGGCATTGCAAACATTACAAGCCGAGTATCCCACGATTGAAATTCTGATTGCCGATGTCACTGATCGTCATGCCACACTCAACGCTTTATCTTCTTTGACGGTGGTTCCAACCCTTTGGATTCTCAATGCCGGAAGTTGTGAATACATTGATGATGGCGTCATGGACTCTGCATTATTAGGCCGCGTTTTTGAGGTTAATGTACTGGGTATTGCGCACTGCATTGAGGGCATTCAACCTTATCTAACTCAGGGACATCGAGTGGCTTTTGTTGGCTCTATCGCCAGTGAGCTTCCCCTGCCAAGAGCGGAAGCTTATGGTGCTTCAAAAGCAGCAGTCAACTACTTGGCTCGAACGTTACGATTAGATTGGCAAGCCAAGGGGGTAGAGGTTACGACCATCTTCCCGGGTTTTGTCACTACACCTTTGACCGATAAAAATACCTTTCCTATGCCGATGATCATTACCGTCGAGCAAGCCTCTTTGGCGATCAGGCAAGGACTGGCCAAAGGTAACCAGAGCATATATTTTCCTGCGGTATTTACTTGGATCATTCGTTTAATTGCGGCACTGCCTTACCGCTGGCAGCACGCTATTGTCAAACGATTAGTTGGCGCATAGAAGGACAACATAACAATGAAAATTGCCATTATTGGAAGTGGTATATCAGGGCTCACTTGTGGGCATTACTTGCATCAACAGCATGATGTAACGATTTTTGAAGCGAATGATTATATTGGTGGGCATACCGCCACAGTAGATGTTGAACTGAACGGCCAGTCTTATGCGATTGATACGGGGTTTATCGTGTACAACGATCGCACGTATCCAAACTTTATCAAAATGATGAATGAGATTGGCGTACGTGGCGTCGCAACACAAATGAGTTTTAGTGTACGTAATGATGCCAATGGCCTTGAGTATAATGGCCATACCATCACGACGTTGTTTGCTCAGAAGCGTAATTGGTTTAAGCCAAGTTTTTATCGTTTTATCCGCGAAATATTACGCTTCAATCAACTCGCTAAAGCCGCGGCGGCTGATGCAGAGCATAGTGTTCAAACTCTCGGAGAATTTTTGCATCATCATCAATTCTCTGATTATTTTTGTGAGAATTATATTTTACCGATGGGAGCGGCGATATGGTCCTCTTCATTGGCCGATATGCGTGCTTTTCCTTTGACGTTTTTTCTGCGTTTTTTCCTCAATCATGGCTTATTAGATATTACTCATCGTCCTCAGTGGTATGTGATTGAAGGGGGCTCTCGAGCGTATATTGAACCGTTAACCCAAGGATTTCGCGATAAGATTCGTCTCAATGCTCCTGTTGAGTGGTTGCGACGGAGCGGACAAGGTATTGAACTGCAAGTGCATGGCAAAATTGAACACTTTGATGAGGTGATTTTTGCTTGTCACAGCGATCAAGCCTTGGCTTTATTATCGGATGCTAATCATCTTGAGCGTGAATTACTCGGCGCGATGGGTTATCAAGCCAATGAAGTGATTTTACACACGGATACCAGCTTATTACCAAAGCGAAAAGCGGCTTGGGCATCGTGGAACTATCGCTTGGCAGGGGACGTGGATCAAGAGACCCGTTTGCCGGCTTTAACTTACAATATGAATATATTGCAGCATATTGATAGCTCAGAAACGTTCTGTGTCACCTTAAACAGCAGCGAAAGTATTAATCCCAATAAAGTGCTGCGTAAATTTACGTATCATCATCCGGTATTTAACCGTGCCGCGATTGCTGCCCAGCAACGCAAAGCAGAGATCAGTGGGGTTAATCACACCTGGTTCTGTGGTGCCTACTGGCATAACGGTTTTCATGAAGATGGTGTTAAAAGTGCATTAGATGTTGTAACCCGCCTTAGCGCGCAGACCAATACGGCTCAGCAAGGGGCTGCGTAATGCACAGTCAAGATAACGCGGTAAGCAGTGCCTTAATGGTTGGACATGTGCGTCATCGGCGTTTATCGCCAGTGGCGCATGATTTGACCTACCCACTCTTTATGCCTGCGATTGACCTCGATCAGTGGTCTGAGCTTCAGCAAAACGTGTGGGGGTTGGGTGAGAAATGGTGGCATTGGGCACGTTTTCGTCGTCAAGATTATCTTGGTCAAGGTGATTTGAAAGCTGCGGTGCAAGATAAAGTTCATGAACTCACTGGTGAGCGTATCGAAGGTAAAGTATTGGCAGTGGTCCATTTACGTTACCTCGGTCTCTATTTTAGTCCAGTCAATTTTTATTACTTATATGACCATCAAGGAGAATGGCGTTATTTATTGGCAGAGGTCAGTAATACGCCATGGAATGAGCGTCACTACTATGCGTTACCGGCAGAGGCGGGGGTGGATAATCAGCATTGGCAACATGATAAAGCCTTCCATGTTTCACCATTTAACCCAATTGATCAGCAGTATGTTTGGAAGCTAAAGCCGCTCAATCAAGGCTTAATGGTGCATTTAGAGTGTCATCGTCAGCATAAAGAATTCGATGCGACGCTGACCTTAAAAGCGCGGCCTTTTACGTCTGCTCAATTACTTAAGCTATTAATGAAAACGCCAATCATGACAATTAAAGTGATGGTGGGAATCTATTGGCATGCGTTGAAGTTATGGATAAAAGGAGCACCTTTTTATGCTCATCCAGATTCATCGTCAGTAAACAAAAATAATAAGGAGAAACGCTAATGTCACACTCTTCTTCTTTGGATATGCCCAAGACGCTAACTGTGTTACAAAAAGGGGCGCGGGCAATGGTATTCAAGTCTCTCAACCTAATGCAAATTGGCTGTTTAACCATCAAAGAATCGTTCAATGAAGTGGGTATTGAACAGTTTGGTCCAGCCCAAGAGGGGCAGATCCACGCGACGGTAGAGGTTAAACATCCTCATTTCTATGCTCGTTTACTCAAAGGTGGCAGTATCGCCGCCGCAGAAGCCTACATGGATGGCTGGTGGGATAGCCCCGATTTAACCGCAGTGATGGAATTAATGGCGCGAAATTTAGCCGCGCTCGATAAGCTGGAAGCGCAAAGTAGTATTGTGATGCGCTGGCTCAATCAAATGGGGCACTGGTTAAAGCGTAATTCCCTTGGTCAAGCTAAGCAAAATATTGAAGCGCATTATGATCTTGGTAACGATCTGTACCAAACCTTTTTAGATAAAAGAATGCTGTACTCTAGCGCACTTTATCTAAACAGTACTGACAGTTTAGAGCAAGCACAACTGAATAAAATGGAGCGTTTGTGTCAGCAGTTGCAATTGCAAGCCAGCGATCATGTGTTAGAGATCGGGACAGGCTGGGGAGCGATGGCGATTTACATGGCACAAACTTATGGTTGTAAAGTGACCACCACGACCATTTCTGAAGAGCAGTTTGCCTACACACAGGCATTAGTTGAGTCGCTGGGTTTAACGGACCAAATTACCTTATTAAAACAAGATTATCGTCAGCTCACGGGACAGTTTGATAAATTAGTCTCTATTGAGATGATTGAAGCGGTTGGTAAAGCTTACTTAAAATCTTATATCCAACAGTGTAATCAATTATTGAAGCCACAAGGCTTATTGGCGATTCAAGCGATCACGATTACCGATCAACGTTATGACTATTACAGTAATAATGTTGATTTTATTCAAAAATACATCTTTCCTGGTGGTTTTTTACCCTCGATTACTGCCTTAACTCAAATGGCAACTCGGTTTAGCAATTTGGTGGTGCGCAATGTTTTTGATATTGGGTTAGATTATGCGCATACCTTAGCCGATTGGCGTTTGCGTTTTGAAGCGGCGTTACCAGAGGTGCAACGGTTAGGCTACGATGAACGATTTATTCGTATGTGGCGTTATTATTTGTGCTATTGCGAAGGTGGTTTTCAGGCTCGGACGATCAGTACGATTCATATGACCTTCCAGAAAGGTGCTTAATGCGCAAACTACTGCTGCCTTCATTACTGTTTGAAGTTATTTGGTGGTCTGCTGTCTGGGGCCAGACCGACTGGCAATGGTTGACTTTAGTGTTGGTCATCATCGCTTGGCTTAGTATGGCATACACTCAGTTAACCTCACTTTTCCCAGTAATGCTGTTGGCCGGAGCGGGAGTGCTATTGGATATCATCAATGGTGCCATCGGCCTGTTTGTTTTTCCTACGGAGCATCCTATTCCATTTTGGTTGGTTATCTTATGGTGTGGTTTTGCATGGTACGCTCGGTTGCTTATCCCTGCGATTCAACACCACTCGCCACGTTGGATTATCATTTTAGGTGGCTTGGGTGGCGCTGTCAGTTATTGGGCCGGTTATCGATTTGCGGCAGTGGATTTTCAATGGACGGTTCTGACCGTAATGGGCATTTTATTTGTCCAATGGGCAGGGCTCACATGGTGCTTATTAAAGGTGTTTAGTCATGCAAGGAACGCTCAGCGTGTATAAATGGGGTATTCGTATTTCGCTCTTGGTCGTCATGATGTTGTCTATTTCGCTGAGAGCAGAAGCGGATAAACCACAAGGAGAAAGGCAGGAGGTGTGGCGTGATTGGCCAGTGGTTGGACAGGCTACGCTATCGTGGTTATTTTGGGATGTTTATCACTCCCAGCTACGTTCTCCCGATGGTCAATACCAGAAGCAGCCCGGTCAAGAGGTGGCGACTCATCCTTTGGCTTTAGAGATCCATTACCTACGTGCGATTCGTCGTGAACAGCTATTGGAGGCCACCGAAAAGCAGTGGCAAAAACTCGGTTACTCTGCGGCAAACATTGAGTCATGGATGGCCCAGTTAAGTCACCTATTTCCAACGGTAGAAAAAGATCAGCGCCTCGTTTATCTCTCGGACGGTCAGCATGGACAGTTGTGGTATTTTCCAACACCAACAGATAAACACGTTCGTGGCGAGGTGATTGACCCCCAAATGAATGAGGCATTTTTGGCCATTTGGTTATCACCACGGAGTGATTACCCTAGATTAAGAAATCAACTGGTAGGAAAGCGCGGATGAAAAAGTATTGGCAAGCTCTTTGGTTAAGTGTTGCACTGGTGTTGGTCGGCTGTTCAACAGAGATCAATGATTATCAGGATGTAGAGCCAAAGTTTGATCTGTTCAACTATTTTACAGGCACAACCCACGCTTGGGGGATGGTGCAAGATTATACCGATAAACAAACACGACGTTTTGAAGTTTTGATCGAAGGCTCGGTAGAGGGGGATGTACTGACTCTGGTTGAAGACTTTATTTTCGATGATGGTGAGGAGAGTCAACGTATTTGGGTGATCACTCGCACCGGAGAGGGTGAATATCGCGGTAAAGCTGATGATATTATTGGTCAAGCTCAAGGTAAAGAAGTCGGTAATGCATTGCACTGGCGTTACTCATTTTTATTGAGCACCGAGAGCCGTGATATTGAAGTGTTGTTTGATGATTGGATGTATCGACAAGATGATCGTCACATGTTTAACCTCACCAAAATTAAGAAATTTGGCATTGAAGTCGGTAAAATCACCCTATTTTTCCAAAAGCAGTAACGGGGTGCATCAACAAAAAAAAGGACTTCAATGTGAAGTCCTTTTTAGTCTAATCAGTTCACCACTTAGAGTTGATCCGTTAGCTCAATCGCATAACCAATATAGCTCGCTGGTGTCATCTGTTTAAGACGAGCCTTCTCTGCATCAGGCAGTGCTAAGCCATCAATAAACTGGCGCATGGCTTCGCCGTCAACACGTTTACCTCGGGTTAACTCTTTTAGTTTTTCGTATGGTTGATCAATACCGTAGCGGCGCATCACGGTTTGAATAGGTTCTGCCAATACTTCCCAGTTTTTGTCAAGTTCAGCCAAAAGCGCGTCACGATTGACTTCCAGTTTGCTGATGCCTTTTAGGGTTGAAGCATAAGCAATGATCGCATAACCCACACCGACTCCAAGATTACGCAATACGGTAGAATCGGTCAGATCGCGTTGCCAGCGTGAAATCGGCAATTTTTGCGCAAGATGGGTAAAGATGGCGTTAGCTAAGCCTAAATTACCTTCCGAGTTTTCAAAGTCGATGGGGTTGACTTTATGAGGCATGGTTGAAGAGCCAATTTCACCCGCAACAGTTTTTTGCTTAAAGTGACCAAGAGCAATGTATCCCCAGATATCACGATCAAAGTCGATGAGGATAGTATTAAAACGGGCAATAGCGTCAAAGAGCTCGGCAATATAATCGTGTGGCTCAATCTGCGTTGTGTAAGGGTTCCAATTGACGCCTAACGACGCACAGACAAATTCTTCACTGAATTTATGCCAATCAATTTCAGGGTAAGCAGAAAGATGCGCATTGTAGTTACCGACAGCACCGTTAATCTTGGCTAAAATTTCAATATTAGCGATTTGCTTATATTGGCGCTCCATGCGATAAGCGACATTAGCCATCTCTTTGCCCATGGTAGAAGGCGATGCTGGTTGACCATGGGTGCGAGAAAGGAGGGGGATATCACGATACTCTTCAGCTAATTGACGAATAGCATCAATAATACGACGAATATCCGGAAGAATGACCGTATCACGCGCTTCTTTAAGCATCAACGCATGCGAAGTATTATTGATGTCTTCAGAGGTGCAAGCAAAGTGGATAAATTCGTTAACGGCGTGAAGTTCTGGAACTGTCGCGACTTTCTCTTTCAAGAAGTACTCTACCGCTTTCACATCGTGATTGGTGGTCCGTTCAATATCTTTGATACGTTGCGCATCTTGTTCGCTAAAGTTTTCAGCAAGTTGGTCAAGGAATTGATTGGCTGCTTGGCTAAACGCAGGGACTTCTTTAATTTCTGCTGTGGCAGCCAGCTTCTGTAGCCAGCGTATTTCAACGATAGTACGGTACTTGAGGAGACCATATTCACTGAAGATACTGCGCAACGCAATCGTTTTACTTCCGTATCGGCCATCTACCGGTGAAACAGCAGTCAATGCTGACAGTTCCATGTTATTCTCCTGGAGTGTGAGTTAAAAATGAAGGTGAATAAGAGTTAAGCCAAGCGTTATAGTCTTGCTAACAAGATCTGAGCTTGTTCGATCATCTTTTTACGACCAAAAATCAAATGGCGGCGTTTACCACCGACTTGACGCCAAAGCACAGCGCAGCGGATACCGGAAAGTAGCAAAGCACGTACTTTTTGTTGATTCGCGGTTTGTTGCAATACCGTTGGAGTGCCCGTTACTTGAATGCGAGGACCAATAGGACTGATCACATCAAGATAAACACTAGCAAGATTACTGATCATGGTGTCATCAAGCAGATCAAAATGTTCTACTTGACGCTCTAACATCTGCAAACGGTCGCCAAGTTGAGCCATGGCATCGCGTCGCGTATGTAATTTACGTTCTAAAGCCATCAAACTAATCAGATAACGAGTCACCTCACCTCCTGATGGCGTGCTATCAATCCCATTCACTAGACATTGAAGGCCAACTTTTAAATTGGCCTCATTACCGAAAACATCCACGGTATTATTGGGATTAAGGTTGACGATGGCTTGGAGTGAGGTTGCAAACGCGTCTGAATCACAGTGACCGTTTTTTGCCACTTGTTGAACCAAAGCCACGGCTTGGCACATTCCAGCAAAGGCGATAGTACGGTCGTAGTTGGTGTTAGCCACGTAAATACTCCTACAGTTAACTAAGAAATGCGCTGTTCAATAATCCCACCACCGAGGCAGACTTCGCCTTGATAGAAAACGGCAGATTGTCCTGGGGTAACCGCAATTTGTGGTTCATCGAACATCACTTTGATGTTTTGTTCATCAAGCGGAATAATAGTGCAAGCTATATCCGTTTGACGATAACGAGTTTTGACCGTGCAGCGTGTTGGCTCGGTGATGGCTTGACGAGAAACCCAATGTAGCTGAGAAGCCATTAACCCCTGAGATTTTAACAACGGATGATCCGCGCCTTGCACGGCAATCAAAACATTACGTTGTAAATCCTTTTCTGCCACATACCAAGGTTGCTCACTGCCGTCTTTCAAACCACCAATATGTAAGCCTTTACGCTGTCCTAGGGTGTGATACATCAGTCCTTGGTGTTCACCAATCACTTTGCCTTCCGGCGTTTCAATTTTACCCGGTTGTGCAGGTAAATAGCGAGATAAGAAGTCGGTAAATTTGCGCTCACCAATAAAACAGATTCCTGTGGAATCTTTCTTCTTGGCGGTAATGAGACCTTGCTCTTCAGCAATACGACGAACTTCAGGTTTTTCTAGTTCCCCGACAGGGAATAAACTTCTTGCTACTTGTTCGTGACTCAGGGTGTATAAAAAGTAACTTTGGTCTTTATTACTGTCTAAACCACGCAGCATTTGTGGCTTTTCACCTTGAGTTGGGAAAGTACGGCGTACATAATGACCCATAGCGATATAATCAGCGTCGAGGACTTCATCCGCAAACTCAAGAAAGGCTTTGAATTTAATTTCTTTATTACAGAGGATATCCGGATTAGGCGTTCTGCCAGCTTTGTACTCAGCTAAGAAATACTCAAAGACATTATCCCAATATTCTGCAGCAAAATTAATGGTATGCAGATAAATGCCTAGCTTGTCACAGACCGCTTGAGCATCCGCTAAATCTTCAGCGGCAGTACAGTACTCCTCGTTATCATCTTCCTCCCAATTCTTCATAAACAAGCCTTCGACTTGATAGCCTTGTTGTTGTAAAAGATAGGCTGAAACGGAGGAATCCACGCCACCTGACATGCCAACAATCACTTTCTTTTGGCTGTTTGCACTGCGGTTATCTGACATAACGTAATACCACTTAATTAACTTGGGTTCAGATTCTAACAGAAAGAATTTTTCGAGGACAGATCCGCGACCGCAATCACACTTCCCTTGCTGATTATCTGAGCTATTTGCGACCATTTTGTCATGATGGCGGGTGCATCAGGTGAGCGCTGAGACAAAGTGCGAAGCAAAGATTCGCAAAGGTGCATAAGTCAACACAGACAAAAATAAAAACCACAACGAAAACGTTTGCCTTGTTTCTGTTAGTTGCTGTTTTAGTGGAGAGCGAGTTAGAATCGCCCATCTTTTTATTCCCAAGCCGAATTGACGCTATGAAATTTCCTGGCCAACGTAAATCTAAACATTATTTTCCTGTCCATGCTCGCGATCCACTGGTTATCCAAGCGCAAGAAAATAAAAAAATGTCCCGTACACACATTATTGGAATTGATCAAACTTTGGTCGACATTGAAGCGAAAGTGGATTCTGAGCTGATTGAGCGTTATGGACTAAGTAAAGGCCACTCTTTAGTGATCAATGACGAGGCGGCAGAAGCGCTTTATCAGGAATTAAAAAGCAATCAATTAATTAGTAGTGAATATGCTGGTGGGACGATCGGTAATACACTACATAACTATTCGGTACTGGCAGATGATCGCTCTACCTTATTAGGGGTAATGAGCCAAGATATTAAGATTGGTAGCTATGGCTATCGTTATCTTTGTAATACTTCTAGTCGCGTTGATCTTAATTATTTACAAGGTGTCGACGGTGCGATTGGCCGTTGTTTTGCCTTAATCACCGAGGATGGTGAACGAACCTTTGCGATCAGTGAAGGTCAAATGAACCAATTAAATCCAGATAATATTCCAGAGAAAATTTTCCGTACCGCTTCTGCTTTGGTGATTACGGCTTATTTAGTACGTTGTAAAGCGGGCGATCCGATGCCAGATGCGACAATGAGAGCGATTGAGTATGCAAAAAAATACGACGTACCTGTAGTATTAACCCTCGGGACTAAATTTGTTATTCAGGAAGACCCGGAGTTTTGGCAGCGATTTTTAAGTGAACACGTCACAGTGTTAGCGATGAATGAAGATGAAGCGCAAGCCTTAACGGGAGAACAAGACCCACTAGCCGCTTCTGATAAAGCGTTAGATTGGGTTGATTTAGTACTTTGTACAGCAGGTCCTGTGGGTTTATTTATGGCCGGTTACACCGAGGATTCAGCGAAACGTGAAACCTCTCTACCTTTATTACCGGGTTCAATTGCAGAATTTAATCGTTATGAATTTAGTCGCCCAACCAGTCGTCTTGGTTGCGAAAATCCTATCCGAGTTTATTCGCATATCGCTCCTTATATGGGCGGACCAGAAAAGATTAAAAATACCAATGGTGCAGGTGATGCCGCACTGTCGGCTTTATTGCATGATATGGCGGCGAATAAGTACCATAAAGAAAATGTACCTAATTCAAGTAAGCATCAATATCAATTTTTGACATACTCTTCTTTTTCTCAAGTGTGCAAATATTCTAATCGAGTCAGTTATGAGGTATTAGTACAACATTCACCTCGTTTATCTCGTGGCTTGCCTGAGCGAGAAGATAGCTTAGAAGAAGCCTACTGGGAACGATAAAAACACAAACACACAGCGGCAGATTATTTGCCGCAGTGAATAATAAAGGCTCCTAGTAGGAGCCTTTATTGTATGACAGATCAATTCCCTTTTGTTAACGAAATACTCACTAATCGAGAGTTAGGCTCCAAGGTTGATGAATGCGATTATCAGCAGATAAATACCAAGCCGTTAGTTAACAAAGAGGAAATAAAAGAGTTTAGATAGCAAACTCTTCTAATGATTTACCTTCATCCAATGCTTTTTGAATGGCTAAAGGCGTACGTCCTTGACCTGTCCATGTTTTTTCAACGCCATTGTCCATGTATTTATATTTAGCTGGACGTGGTGCACGTTTACCTTGTTTCGTCTTAGCTTTAGTTTTGGTTTCTCCAGCAAGCGCAGAAATTAACGCGCTCACATCAATACCTTCTTTAGCTATTTGTTCAGCAATCGCAGAGAGCTTAGCTTCTTGTTCTGCCATTGCCGCTTTTTCTTGTTCTTCAAGTTCTTTACGCTCTTGTACTACGGTCGTTAATTTATCGAGCGCTTCTTCAAGCTGTTCTAGAGTCAAATCACGAGCATATGCACGTAGGCTACGAATATTTAATAGCGTTTTAGTTAGTTCAGACATTACTGTTTCCTGTGAGATAAAATGGTTTACCGCTTAATATTAAACCTAGTTATTTGTTCTAGCAATATTAGGATGATGATAATAACACGAATATTGAGTAAAAAAAGATTAACAAGCCGAAGATTAATATTATTGGCTTATAGTATAGCCGGTTAATATGACCATATTTGAGCATAACGTTAACCATAAACAGGTTTTTTTCAAGTCTATTTACTATTTTTAGTGATATTCATTGCATAATCATCTGTCGCTATCAGCTTATGCCATCATTAATTTTAAATCGAGAATAGTGCTGCCATAAAAATCGATGATTTCACGGGTTACTGACCAGTAACGGCAAGCGGTAGAGCATCAAAAAGAATTAAACCTTACTATAGGTTGCATTGAGATGGATGATAAGTACAATGCGATGACCTAATGCGGGAGTCATGGATTACTTAAGATGATTAAGTAAGCGGATTTCTCGATGTAGAGGTGCGGTATTGAAAAGTAACTAGGGTTGGGGTGATGCCAATGAATCCAAGTGAAAGGCCTTACCGCCGAAGTAAGTCGTCGATCAACACGGCTTGCTGGGGTTGTTATCGAATAGGGACAACACTGCCATAGTCTAAGTACCGTACGCGTTTGGTGAACATAACCAACCTACCGTTCGGTACTGTGTTGTTAAACTATGGAGCGCTACTGTAGGGTTGGGTGAAGTGTTCGCTTCCCTTTCGCTTAGTTCAACATAAGCTGTGATGATCAATATCGTCCAGTTTGTCTGCAGTAGATCTCTTGCCATTTATTATTGGTTTTTGAAGATCATGAATGTAATTGATTTTGCTTCCTCGCCTTTGTCTTTGTTACCACCCTTGGTTGCATTGGGCTTAGCAATTATTACCCGTCGAGTGTTGTTGTCTCTTGGCGTTGGTATTTTAATCGGTGCTTTACTGCTCGCTAACTATTCCGTCACTGATGCGGTTTCTTATACCAGTGGTCAAGTATTCAGTGTGTTTATCGCTGATGGTGGTATCAATACTTGGAATATGAGTATTGTTGGCTTTTTATTATTATTAGGCATGATGACCGCGCTATTGACGTTATCTGGCGGTACTCGTGCGTTTGCCGAATGGGCGCAAGTTCGCGTAAAAAGCAAACGTGGAGCTAAATTATTAGCGGCTTTTCTTGGTGTATTTATTTTTGTCGATGACTATTTTAATAGTTTAGCGGTCGGTTCTATTTCAAGACCAGTCACGGATCGTTTTTATGTATCACGTGCCAAACTGGCTTATATTTTAGATTCGACGGCTGCGCCAATGTGTGTCGTGATGCCCGCTTCCAGCTGGGGTGCATACATCATGACGATTATCGGTGGTATTCTCGTCTCGCATGGTATTACTGATTATTCACCGCTTGGTGCTTATTTACGCCTTGTACCAATGAACTTTTACGCTATCTTCGCCTTGCTTATGGTATTTGCGGTAGTGTGGTTTCAAATGGATATTGGCCCGATGCGTCGTCATGAAATTAATGCGTCGCAAGGTCGAGGATTTGATAACGATCAGGACAATGATAGTCCCGCTGCTCATCAATTAAATGAAGAGTTAGACATCCCGGAAAGTGAAAACGGTAAAGTGTTGGATTTGGTGTTACCGATTGTGCTGCTGATTATCGCTACTATTGGTGCCATGCTCTACACCGGTGGACAAGCTTTAGCAGGTGAGGGGATGGCTTTTAATATTCTCGGAGCCTTCGAAAATACCGATGTAGGCACCTCATTAGTTTATGGTGGCTCTACGGGATTATTGGCGGCATTAGTAACGGTATTCAAACAAAAAATGCCATTACGAGACACATTGATGACGATGTGGATTGGTGCTCGTTCGATGTTTGGTGCGATCTTGATCCTTATCTTTGCTTGGACGATTGGTTCCGTGATTGGTGACATGAAAACCGGGGCTTATTTGTCTTCATTGGTGCAAGGCAATATTAATCCTCACTGGTTACCAGTGATGCTCTTTTTATTATCAGGTGTGATGGCGTTTTCAACCGGAACCTCATGGGGGACCTTTGGGATAATGTTACCGATTGCCGGAGACATGGCTGCGGCGACTGACATTGCATTGATGTTGCCGATGCTTAGTGCGGTATTGGCGGGAGCGGTGTTTGGTGACCATTGCTCACCGATTTCAGATACGACCATTCTCTCTTCAACAGGAGCACGTTGTAACCATATCGATCACGTTGCAACCCAATTGCCTTATTCACTTTCAGTGGCCTTTATTTCTGCGATTGGTTTTGTGGTGTTAGGGATGACGGCTTCGGTCCTAGCTTCTCTGGCGGCTTCAAGCGTGGTGTTTATCATCGTTTGTTTTATATTATCGTGGTTATCTAAAGCGAGAATGGTTCGTTAATCGCGAGCATTGACGATAAATTAGAAAAATTTGCAATTTGCAGTTGCAAATATGGTCAAGCTTAGTTAGTGTTGAAAACAGTCGAATTAAGCCATAGAAAGATAATCAGTATGCGTAATTTTGTAATGAATATTCATCACCATCATCATCCCTAGCCAGTCTTTCGGGAGATGTACGCATACCCGGGAGGCAGGATGCTCCCGGTGGTTAAATCAAAGTATATTTAGATTTTAAACCCTTGGGAGAGCACTCTTCCAAGGGTTTTTTTACGGTTTGATTTTAACGCGATAAATAACAAAGGAATGAACGAATGCCAACACAACGCCTAAGAATTGCTATCCAGAAGAAGGGTCGCTTAAGTCAAGAGTGCCAAGATTTATTGAAAAAATGTGGGGTGAAATTCAACATCATGGGCGAGCGACTCGTAGTTCACTCGCTGAATATGCCGATTGATCTCCTGCTCGTTCGAGATGACGATATTCCCGGATTGATCATGGATGGCGTGGTTGATTTAGGGTTTGTCGGTGAAAATGTCCTCGAAGAGACTCGCTTAGATCGCCGCGCGCTGAATCAGCCAAGCCAATTTGTCAGCCTCCGTCGGATGGACTTTGGTGGATGTCGTCTGTCGATCGCCATGGATAAAGATCAAACCTACACTGGCCCGCAAGACTTGAAAGGTAAACGGATCGCGACGACTTATCCGCAATTACTCAAAGCCTACATGGATGAACAGGGAATCGATTTTAGTACCTGTATGTTAACTGGCTCAGTAGAGGTCGCTCCTCGCGCAGGTCTTGCTGATGCGATCGCCGATTTAGTCTCAACGGGAGCCACTTTAGAGGCAAACGGATTAAAAGAAGTAGAAGTGATCTTCCAATCCAAAGCCATGCTTATTCAACGTTCAGGCGATTTCACGGCCGATAAAGCGGCATTGATTGATAAATTGCTGACTCGCATGCACGGCGTGCAACAAGCCAAAGAATCAAAATACATCATGTTACATGCTCCGGTTGAGCAGCTCTCCAAAATTACTGCGTTGTTACCCGGTGCTGAAGACCCGACCGTACTACCGCTCTCGGCAGATAAAAGCAAAGTGGCAGTGCATTTGGTGAGTTCGGAGAACTTATTTTGGGAAACGATGGAGCAGCTCAAAGCCTTGGGAGCCAGTTCTATCCTTGTGTTACCGATTGAAAAAATGATGGAGTAAGGAAATGAGAACGGTTGTTTGGCCATCACTGAGTGAAACTCAGCAAGAATCGGTTTTAGAGCGCCCAGCGATAAGTGCAGGAGCCAATATTACCGCCACGGTACAAGATTTGATCAGCCAAGTTCGCCGTGAAGGGGATAAGGCGTTGCTGGCACTGACGGAAAAATTTGATCGAGTGAAACCCGACACCTTGCGTGTCTCGCAAGCAGAGATTGACGCCGCCAGTGAGCGTTTATCCGCCGAGATGAAGCAAGCTTTGCAGCAGGCGTACAGTAATATTGCCAAATTTCATAAAGCGCAAAAATCGCAGCCTCTGAGAGTAGAAACCATGCCTGGTGTCGTTTGTGAGCAAGTGACTCGTGCTATTAATAAGGTTGGTTTATATATTCCCGGTGGCAGTGCGCCGTTACCTTCAACGGTACTAATGCTTGGCGTTCCAGCGCAAATTGCGGGCTGTCGAAAAGTGGTGCTTTGTTCACCGCCACCAATTGCCGATGAGATCCTCTATGTCGCCAAATTATGCAATATCGATGAGGTGTATAACGTCGGCGGTGCTCAAGCGATTGCGGCGATGGCGTATGGCACGGAAACCGTAGCTAAAGTCGATAAAATCTTTGGTCCTGGTAATGCTTATGTGACCGAAGCTAAGCGGCAAGTGAGTCATGACTTTCAGGGCGCAGCGATGGATATGCCTGCTGGTCCGTCAGAAGTGTTAGTGATCGCTGATGAGACAGCGGACGCTGAATTTATTGCTGCTGATTTACTCAGTCAGGCCGAGCATGGGCCTGACTCACAAGTGGTGTTAGTGACGCCATCGCCAATGATTGCCGATCGTGTGACTGATGCTGTGCAGCGTCAGCTTAAAACGTTAACTCGGGCAGATATTGCTCAGCAAGCGTTGGCTTCCAGTTTAATCATTATTGCCGATTCGCTGACCCAAGCGGTGGCGATCTCTAACTATTATGGTCCAGAACATTTGATTGTTCAGACCAAAAATCCTCGTGAGCTCGTGCCACTGCTCGATAACGCAGGGTCGATATTTTTAGGCAATTGGTCACCAGAATCGGTCGGGGATTACGCTTCAGGCACCAATCATGTGCTGCCAACTTATGGTCATACACGGACCTATTCCAGTTTAGGTTTGGCAGATTTTACTAAGCGTATGACAGTTCAAGAGCTGACAGCGGATGGCTTAAAGGCATTAGCACCGACAGTGGTTGCCATGGCTAACGCGGAAGGATTAGATGCTCACCGACGTGCGGTCACGATCCGTATAGAGAAATTACAAGAGGCGAAAAACTGATGGAAAAATTGGCACGCAAACAAATTCAGGCTTTAACGCCTTATTTATCGGCTCGTCGCATTGGCGGTAGTGGCGATGTGTGGCTGAATGCCAACGAATCTCCGTTCGATAATCACTATAAAACCGACTTTGCTCGTCTTAACCGATATAGCGATTGTCAGCCACAAGCACTGATCCAAGCTTATGCTGACTACGCTGGAGTTAAGCCTGATCAAGTACTCACTTCACGCGGTGCTGATGAGAGTATTGAGCTATTGATCCGCACCTTTTGTGAGCCGAATCAAGATGCGATTCTTTATTGTCCCCCGACTTATGGCATGTATGCGATCAGCGCTGAAACCTTTGGAGTGGAGCGTAAACAGGTTCCGCTTAGCGCAGATTGGCAACTCGATTTAACCGCGATTGAGGCCAACCTTGAGCAGGTGAAATTAGTCTTTGTGTGCAGCCCGAATAACCCGACTGGCAACCTTATTCGGCGTGAAGATATCATCGCTCTATTAGAAATGACTCAAGATCGGGCCATTGTGGTGATGGACGAAGCCTATATCGATTTTTGTCCAGAAGCATCAACGGTCGATTTACTGCAAACCTATCCTAATCTGGCCATTTTACGTACCTTGTCGAAAGCATTTGCATTGGCGGGCCTACGCTGTGGTTTTACTTTGGCGAGTCCAGCGATCATTAATCTGTTACTTAAAGTGATTGCTCCTTATCCGGTTCCGGTACCAGTAGCGGATATTGCCCTGCAAGCTTTATCGCCATCAGGTTTAGCGCGTACTAAATTTCAGGTATTGGATCTCAGTGCGAACCGCGCCTATTTACAAGTCGGTTTGCAAATGGTGCCCGGTGTCGAGGTCTTTGAAGGCTGGGGTAATTACTTATTGGTTAAGTTTCCCGATGGCGATGCGCTATTTAAAGCCGCTTGGGAGCATGGGATTATTTTACGTAACTCGCCAATCGACAATGCAGTACGAATTTCTGTCGGCAATCGCGAAGAGTGTGAAAAAGTCGTCGCCTTTGTGCGCAATTATTACCAATAAATGACATTAACGGGCATCAAGGCGCAATAACCTTGAGTGCAGAATAAGAAAAGGATATTCCTGTGAGCATACAACAAAAAATTCTCTTTATTGACCGCGATGGCACCTTAATTGTCGAGCCTCCGGTCGATTTTCAAGTGGATCGTTTAGATAAGCTTAAGTTTGAGCCTGATGTGATCCCCAGCCTGTTGGCACTTCAAGAGGCGGGTTATCGTTTGGTCATGGTCACCAATCAAGATGGTCTTGGCACCGACAGTTATCCGCAAGCAGACTTTGATGCGCCGCATACGATGATGATGGAGATTTTTCAATCACAAGGCGTGAAATTTGATGAGGTGCTGGTTTGCCCTCACTTTGAACAGGATAATTGTGCCTGTCGTAAACCTAAATTGGGTTTGGTGAAGTCTTATTTGCAAAGTGGCCAGATCGATTTTAAACATTCAGCGGTGATTGGCGATCGAGTGACCGATCTGCAATTAGCAGAAAATATGGCGCTGCAAGGGATTCAATATCATCCACAAAATTGCAATTGGCGGCAGATAGTCAAGCAGTTAACGGTCAAAGCGCGCACCGCTCAGGTGGTACGAAAAACCAAAGAAACCGACATTCAAGTCGCGGTTAATCTCGATGAAACAGGCGGTAATCAGATTGAAACTGGTTTAGGTTTTTTTGATCACATGCTGGATCAAATTGCTACCCACGGTGGGTTTCAACTTAAACTAACCGTTAAGGGCGATTTGCATATTGACGATCACCACACGGTAGAAGATACCGCTTTGGCATTAGGCCAAGCCTTAAGAGAAGCCTTAGGTGATAAGCGAGGTATTGGCCGTTTTGGTTTTAGCTTACCGATGGATGAATGCTTAGCACAGTGCGCTTTAGATTTATCGGGTCGTCCTTACCTTAAATTTGACGCGCAATTTAGCCGTGAACAAGTCGGGGATTTGTCGACGGAAATGGTCTACCACTTTTTCCGCTCTCTCACTGATACCTTAGCCTGTACTTTGCATTTATCCTCAACCGGTGACAACGATCATCATATTATTGAAAGCTTGTTTAAAGCCTTTGGCCGCACTCTGCGCCAAGCGATTCAAGTGCAAGGTAATGAATTACCGAGTAGCAAAGGAGTGCTGTGATGAAACCTAAGGTGGTCATTATTGATACGGGATGTGCCAATATCGCTTCAGTACGCTTTGCAATTCAACGACTAGGTTACGATGTCACTTTGTCTCGCCAGCCAGAGGAGATCCTCGCTGCGGATAAGCTGTTTCTACCTGGCGTAGGTACCGCGAGTGAAGCGATGCATAACCTCAAACAGAGACAATTAGTGGACTTGATTCAGCGCCTTGAGCAACCGGTACTTGGGATTTGCCTAGGGATGCAATTGATGGGCAGACGCTCACAAGAGCATGGCCAACAAGCTCAGCAGGCGGTGGATTGTCTTGGCTTAGTGAACGGCGATGTGCAGCGTATGCAAACTGAAGATTTACCACTTCCCCATATGGGCTGGAATACGGTGACCGCTCAGCAAGGTAATCCGTTATTTGCGGGTATTGATGCCAATGAGTATTTCTATTTTGTCCACAGCTTTGCCATTCCAGTCGCTGATTACACCATTGCTGAATGTGATTACGGGCAGCCGTTTAGCGCCGCTATCCAACAGGGCAATTATTATGGTGTGCAGTTTCACCCTGAGCGCTCGTCAAAAGTGGGCGCAAAACTGATTGATAATTTTTTGAAACTGTAAGTTTGAATGGTTAAGGATCGCGGCTTAGTCGATGGACTCAGCCAGCATTAAGGATAAGTGATGATTATTCCCGCATTAGATTTAATTGATGGTCAGGTGGTACGCCTCTACCAAGGTGATTACGGCCAAGTGACTGAATACAAAGTGGACCCCGTTGAGCAATTTAATTTATATCACCAAGCTGGGGCCAACTGGCTGCACTTAGTGGATTTAACCGGTGCAAAAGATACCTCAGCACGGCAGCTTGAGCTGATCAGTAAGCTATTAGCCAGTACGCCGGCCAATATCCAAATTGGCGGAGGTGTACGCAGTGAGCAAGATGTTATCGATTTACTGACGGCTGGAGCTCAGCGTGTGGTTATCGGCTCGACAGCGGTTAAGCAGCCGCAGTTGGTCAAGCAGTGGATGGAAAAATATGGCGCTGAGAAAATCGTCCTCGCCCTAGACATCAATATTGATCAAGAGGGCGTGCGCCGAGTGGCGGTCTCTGGCTGGCAAGAAGATTCTGGGGTAACCATTGAAGCACTATTAGACGATTATCTCACTGTCGGCTTGCAGCATGTATTGTGTACCGATATTGCCCGTGATGGGACCTTAAATGGCTCCAATGTCGAGTTGTATATCGATTTATGTCAGCGTTACCCTCAGGTCCAGTTTCAATCTTCTGGGGGGATTGGCACCCTCGCTGATATTGCTGCACTTAAAGGCAGTGGCGTGGCGGGTGTAATTGTCGGTCGAGCATTATTGGATGGTAAATTTACCGCTCAGGAGGCATTTTCATGTTGGCAAAGCGAATAATTCCTTGTTTAGATGTGCGTGATGGGCAAGTCGTGAAAGGGGTCCAGTTTCGTAATCATGAGATTATTGGTGATATCGTGCCACTCGCTCAGCGTTATGCACAAGAAGGTGCCGATGAGTTGGTTTTTTATGATATCACCGCCTCCAGTGATGGAAGGGTGGTCGATAAAAGCTGGGTTGCCAAAGTTGCTGAGGTCATTGATATTCCTTTTTGCGTCGCTGGCGGCATTAAAACGGCGCAAGATGCGGCGCGGATCTTAGAGTTTGGTGCTGACAAAGTTTCTATTAACTCACCGGCGTTAGCTGATCCTAACTTGATCACTCAATTAGCCGACAAATTTGGTGTGCAGTGTATTGTGGTCGGGATAGATTCTTATTTTGATCAGGCAACGGGGCAATATCAGGTCTATCAATTTACCGGTGATGAAGCGCGCACTAAAGCCACGCAGTGGCAAACGCAAGATTGGGTGCAAGAAGTCCAACAACGCGGCGCGGGGGAAATCGTACTCAATATGATGAATCAAGATGGGGTGCGTAATGGTTATGATTTACAGCAGCTGAAAATGATCCGTGCGGTATGCCAAGTGCCGCTGATTGCATCAGGAGGCGCGGGGACTATGGCGCATTTTGCCGATGCGTTCCAAGTTGCCAACGTTGATGGCGCGCTCGCGGCATCGGTATTCCATAAACAAATCATTAATATTGGTGAGTTGAAGCAATATTTACATCAACAACAGATAGAGGTAAGACGATGAGCCAAACGAAACAAACTGAGCGGCCACTGGTTGAGTGCATTGATTGGCAAAAAGTCGATGGTCTTATCCCTGCGATTGTGCAAGATTTTGACTCTAGCCAAGTATTGATGATGGGTTACATGAATCCAGAGGCGCTTGAGGTGACACTAACTACTAAGCAGGTGACTTTTTATTCGCGCTCCAAACAGCGCTTGTGGACTAAAGGGGAAGCCTCTGGCCATGTTTTACACCTAAGAAATTTGGCCCTCGATTGCGATCAAGACACCCTGTTAGTCAAGGTCAATCCGATTGGTCCCACTTGTCATACTGGCACCACGACTTGCTGGGACGGTGATAGCCAAGAAGAATCACAAATGGTTTGGCTTCATCAACTTGAGCAATTATTGGCGGCTCGTCAATCTGCCGATCCTGAGTCATCCTACACCGCTAGCCTTTACGCGAGCGGCACTAAGCGCATTGCGCAGAAAGTCGGTGAAGAAGGGGTTGAAGTCGCGCTTGCGGCGGCGACGGGTGATAAGGCGGAGCTGATCAGTGAATCGGCGGATCTTATCTATCATCTGTTAGTGCTATTACAAGACCAAGGCTTAGCCCTGAGTGATGTGATTGATAAATTAAAGCAGCGTCATCAGTAATCACAATCTGACCATGCCTCTCATCAGAGCATGGTCAGACAATTATTTACAGATCGATTTCGCGCCATTCTCCGGGTTGGAGCGTTTCTAAGGTTGTGTTACCAATCGAATAACGAATCAGACGTAGAGTGGGAAAGCCGATGTGAGCGGTCATGCGTCGTACTTGTCGATTGCGACCCTCGGTAATGGTAATCGCTAACCACGTGGTGGGGATTGCCGCGCGAAAGCGCACTGGTGGATGACGCTCCCATACCAGTGGTGGCTCGATAATCTCAACCTGAGCCGGTAACGTTGGGCCATCTTTAAGCGTCACACCGCGGCGCAACTGCTCTAAATCGGCTTCTTGTGGTTGCCCTTCAACTTGCACCCAATAGGTTTTTGGCGCTTTAGCTTTAGGTTGAGTTAATCTTGCTTGTAATACGCCATCATTAGTTAAGATCATTAATCCTTCGCTATCACGATCGAGTCGCCCGGCGGCATAAATGTCTTTTATCGTAATAAAATCAGCCAGTGTTTGTCGCCCTTGACCATCGGTAAATTGGCTTAAGGTATCGTAAGGTTTATTAAAGGCGATGACTTTTCGTTCGTCAGACGATCGTGGTACAGAAGCGATTTTCTTTCGCTTGAAGCTGGGTCTTTCAGCGAGTTTAGGGCGTTCGGCGCGTTTGAATTGCGCAGGTGCGCTGGTCGTTGAGGAACTGGAAAGCGTACGACGTGAGCGGGATGACATGTTAAGCACCTTGCAAATATGTAAATGAGTTGTGTTTGAATGTTTTATCTGACGCAGAAATAGGCTATGCTTTGCGCGCCTGAAAACAAGATTGAACGACGGAATGATAGACTATTATCTTGTTTTTGTTTAATTATAGCCAATAGAGAATTTCTCACCGTGAGACTCAACCAGCACATCCATCGTGAGAGTTAACCTTATAATAGTGAGACAAACGTGGCCAAGTTTTGAGGATGTAAAACTAGCTTGTTCACGGACATTCACATCGCACTATTTCATCCCATAGTGCGGTTAGAACAAAGGGAAAGTTCATGCCTACAGAAAAACCAACCATCATCTATACCATCACTGATGAAGCGCCGGCGTTAGCGACGTATTCATTACTGCCAATTATTCAATCATTTACGGCATCATCAGGGATCAGTGTTGAGACCAGAGATATTTCGTTAGCCGGGCGTATTCTTGCCAGCTTCCCTGAACACTTGAAAGAGAATCAACGAGTCAGCGATGCTTTATCTGAGTTGGGCCAGTTAGCACAAACCCCAGCGGCGAATATTATTAAACTACCAAATATCTCAGCGTCGATTCCTCAGTTGAAAGCCGCGATAAAAGAGCTGCAAGATAAAGGTTATGATCTTCCCGATTATCCTGCAGAACCGAGCACTTACGAGCAGGAAGCGATCAAAGCCACTTACGATAAAATTAAAGGCAGTGCGGTAAACCCAGTACTACGAGAAGGTAACTCGGATCGTCGTGCGCCAACATCAGTGAAAAATTACGCCAAGAAAAACCCGCACTCAATGGGCGCTTGGTCGAAAGATTCCCGTTCTCACGTGGCGAGCATGGATGATAAAGATTTCTTTGGCAGTGAAAAATCGTTAACGGTTGCCGGTGACACTCAGGTCTCGATTGAGTTTGTCGCTCATGATGGCACTCGTAAAACTTTGAAAAAGCCATTTGCTTTGCTGGATAAAGAAATTATCGACACCAGCGTGATGAATAAGAAAGCTTTAGTGGCGTTTTACGAAAAAGAGATCGCCCAAGCTAAACAGCAAGATATTTTGCTTTCTTTGCATCTCAAAGCGACGATGATGAAAGTCTCTGATCCGGTGATTTTTGGTTATGCGGTTAAAGTTTATTACCAAGATGTATTTGCTAAATACGGTGAGCTGTTTGATCAACTCGGTGTTGATGTTAATAATGGTCTTGGCGATGTTTACGCTAAAATTCAGACCTTACCACAAGCGCAGCGTGAAGAAATCGAGTCTGCCATTCAAGCGGTATACACCACTCAACCTCCGTTAGCGATGGTTGACTCAGATCGTGGTATCACCAATTTACACGTGCCAAGCGATATTATTGTTGATGCTTCAATGCCAGCGATGATCCGCTCATCAGGTCAAATGTGGGGACCGGATGGTAAACAAAAAGATACTAAGGCGTTGATCCCTGATCGTTGCTACTCAGGGGTGTATCAAGCGGTGATTGATTTTTGTCGTGATAATGGCGCTTTTGACCCAACGACCATGGGTAGTGTGCCTAACGTTGGTTTAATGGCACAAAAAGCCGAAGAATATGGTTCACACGACAAAACCTTTATCCTTGATGCTGATGGCGTTGTGCAAGTCATTGATCAATCAGGTAAAGTATTGCTTGAACAGGTTGTCGAAGCGGGGGATATCTTCCGTATGTGCCAAGTGAAAGATGCACCGATTCAAGATTGGGTTAAATTAGCCGTTAATCGTGCTCGCGCAACGGGAGTGCCAGCGGTATTCTGGCTCGATGACTCTCGCGCCCACGATCTTGAGCTGATTAAAAAGGTTAAGCAATACTTGCCGGATCACGATACCCATGGTCTAGACATTAAAATTATGTCGCCAGTACAAGCTACACTCTATACTTTGGCGCGCATGAAAGAAGGCAAAGACACCATTTCAGTAACCGGTAATGTACTGCGTGATTATCTGACTGATTTATTCCCGATCCTTGAATTAGGAACGTCAGCGAAAATGCTATCCATCGTTCCGCTAATGAACGGTGGCGGTCTGTTTGAGACCGGAGCGGGTGGCTCTGCACCGAAGCACGTACAACAAGTGCAGAAAGAGAATCACCTACGTTGGGATTCTTTGGGTGAGTTTCTCGCTCTTGCTGCCTCACTGGAGCATCTGAGTGTGGTCACGGGTAATCCGAAAGCCCAAGTATTGGCTGATACCTTGGATGTAGCAACAGGCAAGTTTTTAGATAATAACAAATCACCGTCACGTAAAGTCGGCGAGTTAGATAACCGTGGCAGCCATTATTACCTTGCTACTTACTGGGCAGAAGCCCTTGCTGAGCAAAAGCAAGATAGTGATTTAGCCACGGAGTTCGCTCCCATTGCTCAGCAATTGAAGGCGCAAGAGCAACAGATTATTCAAGAACTTAATCAGGCGCAGGGCGTGCCGGGTGATTTAGGTGGCTATTACGCCCCTGAGTTTGCCAAGGCGTCTACTTTGATGCGTCCTAGCCAGACGTTAAATAAGATTATTGACCGCGCTTAAACAACAAAACCCGCCGAAAGGCTAACTCCTATCACTTAACGTGTTTGGAACGAACTGGGTAGCGAGTTTTACTCATACGAACGGTCCTGGATTTGGGCCGTTTTTTTCGTTCTGGCAGAA
Organism: Vibrio sp. A8-1; assembly: GCF_013048685.1. Classification (NCBI taxonomy): domain Bacteria; kingdom Pseudomonadati; phylum Pseudomonadota; class Gammaproteobacteria; order Vibrionales; family Vibrionaceae; genus Vibrio; species Vibrio sp. A8-1. The sequence continues at coordinate 86,056 of NZ_VHTC01000006.1, read as the reverse complement.
TGTAACGCTTTACTCGCTCTCGCATTGCCCTCAGCTTTTTAGGGATTGAGCCGGGTGAGGCTATCGCACACCACATCAGTTCATCTTGGATATCTCGAAGTGCCATCATAAAGCTTATCCGAAGAGGTGATACCTTGGCTTCTTTCGCAATGCGGCTGATTTCTAAGCGAACCAGATTGTAAGCAATCAGTATTCCCCATACCTCTTGTTCTATCCCTTCTACAGACTGGCTTCGGAGAAGAAGTTCATCCTCTAGCATGTCGTGCTTTATCTCTCCATAACTGCTCTCAATTTCCCAACGTTCGAAGTAGACATCCAACAGGGATTGAAGGTCATATTGGCTATCTGTTAAAGAGGTGAGTACGCCTTTTATATGGGCAGGTTGCTCTGATTCAGGATATAAGGCCAATCTCGCTTGCCATTTCTCTGGGAGAGTTGGGTCTTGCTTGCGCGCATGTTGTGAAACATCCATTTCGACAATCAAATCTCGTCCCTCCTTGTCTAGTTTCCTAATGACCTCATACTGTGTATTCGATTTTATTGGGGTCATCCAGTGACTAGAGCCGTGTTGACGCTGCCAGTTAATCATTAGCTCGGCACTTAAATAACATCGGTCAAAAATTGTGAGGGAGTTAGGCATTGTTGATGAGATTAACTGTTTAGCGTAGCTCACTTCTCCTGTTGAACTAGGACCAAAAGCGACATCATGGAGTAAACGACTACGAAGAGAGCAAAGCGCGCATAGCCGAACAACAGGGTATTCGGTGTGACGATTTTTACTGTGCTTAACGTACTGATAGTGTTTAGCAAGTGCCTCGGTATCATGAGTTCTAAATTGCGTCCCATCGACTGAAAACAGTCTTAAACCAAACCATTTATCCTCACTATCTTCGGACTGGGTCCAGTGCTGAGCCGTCATAGTGAATAGGGCTTTTAGTGGTTCTGCCGTAAGACGTTTTCTGGCTTGAGGAATAGCACTTGGCGCAATGGATTCACCTAAAGAGTTAGATAGTTTTAAGTCTAACTTGTCCAAAACGTCAGTAATCGGTCTGTCGCGATATAAGCCAATACCGACTAGTAGCCAAACGACCAACTCAGCAGGTAGCTTTCGTCTTCTCATGCTGGCTTTATTCGTTTCATCAAGCGCTTGATTTATCCATTCTAATGGAAGCTCTTTTTGAAAAAGCGCAAGTGAATCAGGAGAAGCGAAGTCATCAACATCAATAAGCCAGTGAGCCAACATAAAAAATACCCTCAAACATGGAATGCTTGAGGGTATTTTCAACCAACCACAGGATCGTTCAACTGATCATTTGCTTAACTGATCGGTGTTAGCCGAAAGGCGGGTTAGTTTTAGACACAAGTTGGCAGCGAATTATTTACTTGGTTGGCCTTCAATCGGTACCACATTACTCGCATGATAGCCTTTAGGGCCCTGTTCCACTTCATAAGCAACCTGTTGGCCCGCCTTTAATGTGCGATAGCCATCCATTTTGATCGTTGAATAATGAGCAAAAATGTCTTCATTTCCGCCTTCCGGACAAATAAAACCAAATCCTTTAGCGTTGTTGAACCATTTTACTGTACCTGTAGCCATGCTATACATCCCTCATGCATTGTATTACTGATGTTGTTAACGCTTACCTTGTTTATCGACAATCTCCAATAAACAAGGCATCAATCTTCGCTTTTTATTCCGTTAGCGAAGCGGTTGTTAAGTGAATAACCATTTAGCCGCTGCCAAATTTTTAGTCACTAATTGACCAATGTAGCCAATGATTGAGCGCAGTCAATAGTAAAAAGACATAAAAATCGTCACTTTTATAGGTAAATCACTTAACTAGCCTGCTATTAAACGCATATTTATCAAATACACGCTGGCGTTGGGGTATTGATAGTGTCTCAGCAGCATTGATAATGTGATCCTCAATCGCTAAGAGATAGATGCGTTGTTTAGGATTTCCCTCCAGATCTCAGTTGATCGATTGAAGGGGTTATTAACGTAAGATGATGTAATGAGAAATTTAGCGTGTGGATAAATGCAATTTGATTTGCAAATAGCAATGCATAATGTGATATCTGGTGCATAGTGGTGGGCAAATTTTACACATTTGAACCTAGCGGATAACCGGAAAAGTGAGGTTTTATTTGCAGCGATACCATTGCTAGATTAGTCTCTAAGTAAGGGTTGTTTTTCACCTGAGCAAGCCACCAGTAAAGTTTATTTACTGCGCTGATGAAAAGGGTAACAATGAGTAATACAACGAGAAACGCTCCTAAATACGACGGTTATGAGTAGAAATTTTGAATGGGTCACTCCAGGCTCTGACTTACTGGAGAAAGAGAAAACCGCGGTTAAACCCCCGGCAATGTATCATGTGGTACTCAATAACGATGATTATACTCCGATGGACTTTGTCATCGAAATACTGGCTCGGTTCTTTTCAATGGACATGGAACGAGCGACGCAAGTCATGTTGAGAGTTCATTATGAAGGAAAAGCCATTTGTGGCACGTATACTGCAGAGGTAGCAGAGACGAAGGTGGCACAAGTCGCGACATACTCAAGAGAAAATGAGCATCCCCTCTTGTGTACCATGGAGCAAGCTTAGACTTGCAACAACAATCTGGTTGTTCCTCAAGGAGGCCTTATGCTTAACAAAGAACTAGAATCGAGTCTCAATGGCGCGTTCGCTCGAGCGCGAGATAAAAGACATGAATTTATGACCGTCGAGCACCTCCTACTTGCATTATTAGAAAATGATGCAGCGAAGGATGCACTCGTCGCTTGTCAAGCCGATATCGATAACTTACGTCGCGAGCTTGATCAGTTTATTGATCAAACTACACCCTTAATTCCTAATAATGATGAAACACGCGAAACTCAGCCTACATTAAGTTTTCAACGTGTATTACAGCGCGCTGTTTTCCATGTTCAATCTTCTGGTCGCAGTGAAGTCACGGGTGCTAACGTACTGGTTGCCATTTTTAGTGAGCAAGAATCTCGCGCGGCGTACCTATTGAAAAAGAACGATATCAGCCGTCTCGATATTGTTAACTACATTTCTCATGGCATCACGAAAACATCTGGTGCCGAAGATTCGTCAGGGGATGCCTTTGGTAGCAGTAGCCCTGAAGAATCAAATTCTGATGAACGTTTAGAAAGCTTTGCTTGCAACTTAAATCAGCTTGCCAAACAAGGCCAAATTGACCCTCTAATCGGCCGAGATAAAGAGCTTGAGCGCACTATTCAAGTATTATGTCGTCGTCGCAAAAATAACCCTTTATTAGTGGGTGAGGCCGGAGTAGGTAAAACTGCGATTGCTGAAGGTTTAGCGTGGAGGATTGTTGAAGGTGAAGTACCTGAAGTCATCCAAAATAGCGTGATTTACTCTTTAGATATTGGTTCGTTATTAGCCGGGACCAAATACCGTGGTGATTTTGAAAAACGTTTTAAAACCATTCTAAAACAGTTAGAAAAAGAAAAAGATGCAATTTTATTTATCGATGAAATTCATACCATCATCGGTGCTGGGGCGGCTTCTGGCGGACAAGTTGATGCGGCTAATTTAATCAAACCTTTGCTGAGTAGTGGTAAGCTACGTTGTATCGGCTCAACGACTTATCAGGAATACAACACCATATTCGAAAAAGAGCGTGCGTTATCCCGTCGCTTCCAGAAAATTGATGTTGTCGAGCCTTCCATCGATGATACAACAAAAATTTTGATGGGCTTAAAACCAAAATATGAAGCTCACCACGATGTTCGTTATACCAATAAAGCGTTGCGCGCAGCGGTGGAGCTCTCGGCTAAATACATTAACGAGCGTCACTTGCCAGATAAAGCGATTGACGTCATTGATGAAGCTGGGGCGAGAGTTCGATTGATGCCTGCAAACCGACGCAGAAAAACGGTCGGTGTGGCAGAAATTGAAGCCATGGTTGCTAAAATGGCTCGCATACCCGAAAAGTCAGTTTCTTCTTCAGATAAAGATATTTTGAAAAATCTGGATAAGAAGATGAAGATGCTGGTATTTGGTCAAGACAAAGCTATTGAAGTGTTGAGCGAGTCGATTAAGCTGACTCGTGCAGGATTGGGTGCGGAAAATCGCCCTGTCGGCTCCTTCTTATTTGCAGGCCCAACAGGGGTCGGTAAAACTGAAGTCACTGTTCAGCTATCTAAGTTGCTTGGTATCGAGTTACTGCGCTTTGATATGTCGGAATATGGTGAGCGTCACTCGGTCAGTCGTTTAATTGGTGCGCCTCCTGGTTATGTTGGTTACGACCAAGGCGGATTATTGACTGATGCAGTGATTAAACATCCTCATGCTGTCGTGTTATTGGATGAGATAGAAAAAGCGCATCCCGATGTATTTAACCTATTACTCCAAGTGATGGATAATGGGACGTTAACCGATAATAATGGCCGTAAAGCCGATTTTCGTAACGTTATCTTAGTCATGACCACCAACGCTGGGGTTGCGGAAACGGTTAAAAAATCGATTGGTATGATTCAGCAGGATCACAGCCATGACGCGATGGCGGAGATCAAGAAGGTCTTTACGCCAGAGTTTCGTAACCGTTTGGATCATGTAATTTGGTTCAATAGCCTTGATGAGCGAGTGATTCACCAAGTCGTTGATAAATTTATTGTTGAACTACAAGTGCAGCTTGATGCTCGTGGTGTTTCTCTTGAAGTGTCAGAAGATGCACGCCACTGGTTAGCCGTGAAAGGGTATGATCGTGACATGGGGGCTCGCCCGATGGGTCGAGTGATTCAAGATCAGTTGAAAAAACCATTGGCTAATGAATTACTGTTTGGTTCGTTAGTCGAAGGTGGAACGGTCAAAGTGGATTTAGCTGATGATCAATTAACGTTTCAGTATATGAGTTCTCGTGAAAAGGTCGCTCATTAAGCGTAATCCTTTGCTCAGCGAAACTCACGATTGAATGAAATTAAGTTAATAAAAAAGCGCACAGAGTATCGTGCGCTTTTTGTTATCCGTGTATCACCCGATCCATGATTCACTCTCAGGCAACAAAAACGGAGCATTAAGCTCCGTTTTTGTTGCATTCGAAAATCAGTGATTAACGAGCACGGAAGACGATGCGACCTTTAGAGAGATCGTACGGTGTCATCTCGACAGTAACTTTGTCTCCAGTAAGAATGCGGATATAGTTTTTGCGCATTTTACCAGAAATGTGAGCCGTCACTGTGTGACCATTTTCTAGCTCAACACGGAACATTGTATTTGGAAGAGTATCAAGGACAGTGCCTTGCATCTCAATTACGTCTTCTTTAGCCATTTAATCCTCTTTAGAAATTTGGCGAAAAATAATCAACGGCGTATTTTGCCGTTAAAAAATCAATATGTAAACTTGGGGCGTATTCTACCCTTGCCAACGCTGTTTGACTAGCTTTTGATGTGCTCTGAAGCGTACTTTGTAGTTCATCGCTGGGCATTCATCAATTTGATATCCCAAATAAAGCCACTGTTTGTTCATGGTTTTAGCAAGCTCAAGTTGACTAAGAACGCCCAATGTTCCTAAAGATAGGGAACTATCGGGATCAAAGAAGGTGTAAAATGCACTCGCACTACTCGGGAGAATATCGGTGATAGCGACAGCGACTAACTGATCATCCAAATAGAGATGTAAGTATTGTGTATCTAACCAGTCCGAATTAGCAAATTTAGCAAATTCATCACGGCGAGGAGGATACATAGTACCGCTGTTATGACGCGCTTCGATGTAACGAGAATAGAGCGTAAACCAATCTTGATCCATCTCTGGTTTTAATTGCCACCGATAACGAGATTGTACTTGTTTGAGCAGGCGTTTTTGACTTTTCGATGGGGTGAACTCACTCACTGATACGCGCAGAGCTTGGCAAGCTTGGCAATGATCGCAATGAGGCTTATAGATAATGTCACCACTGCGTCGAAAACCATTGGCTAGCAGTAGCTCATAGTTTTCTGGGCTCTGCATGTGAGGCTCCATTGCAACGGCGACTCGCTCCATACGATCGGCTAAATAACTGCAGGGATGATTACTGGTTAAACCAATGCGTATTTGCTGTAAATCAGAACTCATAGCGACTCCTTCGATGAGTCGTTAACGGTAAGAGATAACCATTGAGGTTGAAAGCAGTGATCTGTTACCTGACCTTGCTTTAAGGATAGCAATGAATCTAAAAATTGGTCACGTGGTAATTCAACGGCACCTAATGAGCGAAGATGTGGGTTCATGACTTGGCAATCGATTAATTGTCCACCACAGCGTGCAAAATGGACACAGAAATACCAAAAACCGATTTTTGATGCGTTATCAGCTAAACTAAACATCGATTCACCACAAAAGAGCTGCCCGACTTGAATGCCGTATAGCCCACCCACTAAGGTATCATCACGCCATACTTCAACGGAATGGCAAATGCCTTGCTTGGCAAGTTGTTGATAGGATGAACGCATATCCGCATTTAACCAAGTTTGCTCAGCAGGACGTACTGCTGCACATAATTCAATCACACGTGCCGTATCATGATTTAAACTGACTCGATAAGTGTGTTTGCGTTGAAATTTTTGCACACTTTTTGCTGGTTTAAAGGTCTTAGGAAAAAACACGGCACGCGGGGAGGGGCTCCACCAAAGAATGGGTTCACCAGGGCCATACCATGGGAAGATACCATTGTGGTAAGCTGAAATAAGACGATCGGGATGCAAACTCCCACCAAAAGCCAGTAGGCCATTAGGCTCATCTGAGGCAAGTAAAGGCGAGGGGAAATCGAAATTATCACTCGCTAATTCAGTGAGATAGAGTGCCATTACTTAACCAACTTATCCTAATAGGAGTAAAAAATGACAAAGTGGATATGGATCTTATTGATTTTTCCTCTGTTTGCCAATGCTGCGTATCAACGAAATCAGGCGAGACCGGTTAATGATGTCGTTTTTGGGCAAGTAGAAACCGTCCGTTATATTACCCAGCAAGAGATTATACATTCAAAATCAAAGGGCTGGGAAACATTGCTTGGTGCGGTAGTTGGAGGTCTTGTCGGTCATCAGTTTGGTGATGGTCGAGGTAAACAAGTTGCCACGGCGGTTGGTGCAGCAGCTGGTGCGGGTGTTGCTCATCATCATGGAAATAAAACTCATCTTATTGAGTATAAATTGGTTGAGCTATTGATTAGAACGAACGATGGTCAATTGATTGATGTTATTCAAGATCTCGATAACCAAATGATCTTTAACCGAGGTGATTTAGTAAGAATCTTGTACTTCTCAGATGGTGTGAGAGTGGATAAAGAAAGATAAGCAAGATTTTTTGTATTGAGCGGGGGATAAAGACTAGCGAGGATAAAAGATTTTGGTTAGTCTGCCAGTATCAAGAATTTTACTGCCTTCAATATTAATGGTTATGATGACAGTGCAAGGAAATACACGTTTAATGGAAAGTCTTACCTTACAGCCTATTGCAAATATTAATGGTGAAGTTAATTTGCCAGGTTCAAAAAGCGTTTCAAATCGAGTGCTTCTGTTAGCCGCATTAGCCACCGGAACGACACGCTTAACCAATTTACTCGACAGTGATGATATCCGCCATATGCTCAATGCATTGAGCCAATTGGGTGTTAAGTATCGGCTTTCAGCGGATAAAACACAGTGCGAAGTAGAGGGGTTAGGTCAACCCTTTGTAATCGATGGTTTACAAGAACTCTTTCTCGGTAATGCCGGGACGGCAATGCGCCCATTGGCTGCAGCATTGTGCTTGGGGCGTGGTGAGTTTGTTCTCACGGGTGAGCCACGAATGAAAGAGCGACCAATAGGCCATTTGGTGGAGGCTTTGCGTCAAGCGGGGGCAAATATCGAGTATTTGGAAAATGAGCATTATCCTCCATTGCGTATTCAAGGAACCGGATTAAAGGCGAGTCATGTTTCGATTGACGGTTCTATTTCCAGCCAATTTTTAACGGCCTTCTTAATGTCGGCACCATTAGCAGAAGGCACCGTGACTATTGATATTGAAGGCGAGTTAGTTTCAAAACCGTATATCGATATTACGTTACATCTGATGCAACAATTTGGTGTTCAGGTGATCAATCACAACTATCAGCAATTTGTGATTCCTGCCGGTCAATCGTATGTTTCTCCGGGTGATTTTCTGGTTGAAGGCGACGCTTCTTCTGCTTCTTATTTTCTTGCTGCTGCCGCGATAAAAGGCGGTCAAGTTAAAGTAACGGGTATTGGTAAAAATAGTATTCAAGGCGATGTCCAGTTTGCTTATGCGTTAGAGAAAATGGGCGCACAAATTGAATGGGGAGACGATTATGTGATTGCTCGTCGTGGAGAGTTAACTGCAGTCGATTTAGACTTTAATGCTATTCCTGATGCTGCGATGACGATTGCTACGACGGCTCTATTTGCTAAAGGGTCAACGGCGATTCGTAATGTTTACAATTGGCGAGTTAAAGAGACCGATCGGTTAACCGCGATGGCAACAGAACTGCGTAAAGTCGGTGCTCAGGTCGAAGAAGGTGAGGACTACATTATCATCACTCCGCCAAGCCATTTACAACATGCGACAATCGATACCTACGACGATCATCGCATGGCGATGTGTTTTTCTTTAGTCGCGCTTGGTGAGACACCAGTGACGATTAATGATCCAAAGTGTACATCAAAAACTTTCCCTGATTATTTTGAGAAATTTGCCCAGTTATCTCACTGAGTTAATTAGGAAAATAAATGTTCAGCGTCACTACGGAAAAAGCCTCAATATAGAGGCTTTTATTGTTTTTTAAGGGTAAATTGTTTTGAAAGATGATGAGCTAAATATTTAAACATATTAAAAACGGCGGTTGTTTTTTCACTTGGCAGACCTTGAGGGTCAAGAAAATACTCACCTTTAAATACCAATACGCCGTCTTTTTCTTCTACGCTGGTCGTGCGCATTCCCTCTATATAGCTATCGTGTTCTTGAATTAATTGATTGGCTATGAGTAATAAATCGAATTCATTGATGGGTTGTTTGGTCTGCATATTGTTCTCTTTATTTTAGGTTGTTCTTTGATTTACTTGCTCTCGGTATTACGTTTCTCTATGCTGCTGCCCAGTAGATAACGACTGTCTAGCAATTGATAACGTGATTGTAGAATTGTGTCATGTAAAAACCATGATCATAAACAGGAAATGGATAAAAGACAATTTTGCTTGATTTTGTGATTAACAACATATTTTCTAGATTAATGGTCGCGCCTAAAACAGACTCTCTTTACTATGAGGCTAATTTTGTCTTGCGAATGCGGTTTCGTCGATTTGTCGAGCAAACAAGCGTTTTTTTTCAAAAACAGGTTGATCTTCTGCTTAACTGGCTCGATAGTAAAAAAAGAAGCAATATTTTTAGAACATCATGCGATTTATTACTCGCAGTGTGATTAAGGGCATTTGAATCAAATTATGGGTAAATCACTCGTTATAGTGGAATCGCCAGCCAAGGCTAAAACAATCAATAAATACCTTGGTAAAGACTTTATTGTTAAGTCTAGTGTCGGTCATGTCCGCGATCTGCCTACGGCAGGTCAAACTACTACCACGGCTAAAAAAGCGACACCAGCAGCGAATAAAGCACTTTCTTTGGAAGAAAAAGAGCGTTTAAAAAAAGAAAAAGAACGGACCGCTCTGATTAAGAAAATGGGAGTGAATCCTTTTCAAGGTTGGGAAGCGAACTATCAAATTCTCCCAGGCAAAGAAAAAGTGGTGGCTGAGCTACAGAAATTAGCTAAAGACGCCGATTGCGTTTATCTCGCAACCGATTTGGATCGCGAAGGAGAAGCTATCGCTTGGCACCTACGTGAGATCATCGGTGGTGATGAAGAGCGCTATAAGCGGGTAGTGTTTAACGAAATTACTAAAAATGCCATTCAGCAAGCCTTTGAGCAACCGGGAGAGCTGAACATGGATGGCGTTAATGCTCAACAAGCGCGTCGTTTTATGGATCGCGTTGTAGGCTTTATGGTCTCGCCATTATTATGGAAAAAAGTGGCTCGTGGCCTTTCTGCTGGTCGTGTGCAGTCGGTAGCCGTAAAACTTTTAGTTGAGCGTGAGCGTGAGATCAAAGCGTTTATTCCTGAAGAGTTTTGGGATATTCATGCGGACACAAAAACCAGTACGCAAGATGATTTTCGTTTGATGGTGGCTCAACAAGCGGGCTCTGCTTTTAAGCCGACCAATGAGGCTGAAACTCAAGCCGCGCTTTCAGTGTTACAAAAAGCGCGCTTTGAAGTTTGTAAACGCGAAGATAAACCTACCAGCAGTAAGCCTAGTGCACCTTTCATCACCTCAACGCTTCAGCAAGCCGCCAGTACACGCTTAGGCTATGGCGTGAAGAAAACCATGATGTTGGCACAACGCTTGTATGAAGCGGGTTACATTACTTATATGCGTACTGACTCGACTAATTTAAGTGGCGAGGCGGTAGAATCAGCCCGTCAGTTTATCGAGCAGCAATTTGGTCCACAATATCTGCCACAACAAGCGATTGTCTATGGTAGCAAGAAAGGGGCTCAAGAGGCGCACGAAGCGATTCGTCCTTCCGACGTTAATGTCAAAGCCGATGACTTACAAGGGATGGAAGCGGATGCACATAAGATTTATGCTCTGATTTGGAATCAATTTGTCGCTTGTCAAATGACCCCCGCCCAGTACGATTCAACCACCATCAGTGTTAAAGCAGATGAGTATACGTTGAAAGCGAAAGGACGGATTTTGAAGTTCGATGGCTGGACTCGCGTACAGCGTCCACTCGGTAAAAATGAAGATCAAATTTTACCCGCAGTTCAAGTCGGTGAAGTACTTACTCTTGAGAAACTTGATCCTAAGCAGCATTTTACCAAACCGCCAGCACGTTTTACGGAAGCCGCATTAGTCAAAGAATTAGAAAAGCGTGGCATTGGGCGTCCATCGACCTACGCATCGATCATTTCTACCATTCAAGATCGTGGTTACGTGAAAGTTGATCAGCGCCGTTTTTATGCAGAGAAAATGGGCGAAATCGTGACCGACCGTCTCGATGGTAGTTTTACCGATCTAATGAACTATGATTTTACTGCTCGGATGGAAGAAAAACTTGACCAAATTGCAGAGGGTGAAGCGAATTGGAAACAAGTATTGGATGCCTTCTTCGTTGATTTTAGTGGTGATTTAGAGCAAGCCGAGCAAGACGAAGATCACGGTGGTATGAAGCCTAATCATATTGTCATGACTAATATTATGTGCCCAACCTGTTCTCGTCCTATGGGGATCAGAACGGCTTCAACGGGGGTCTTCCTCGGTTGTTCAGGTTATGCATTGCCTCCGAAAGAACGTTGTAAAACGACGATTAATTTGGGCGATGAAGATGGCATTATCAATGTTCTTGAGGAAGATGTCGAAACGGCAGCGTTACGAGCGAAAAAACGTTGTCCGATTTGTGAAACGGCGATGGACGCTTATCTGATTGATGGTCAACGTAAACTACATGTTTGCGGTAATAACCCAAACTGTGAAGGTTATGTCGTTGAAACCGGTGAGTTCAAAGTTAAAGGTTACGACGGTCCCGTTGTTGAGTGTGATAAATGTTCATCAGATATGGTGTTAAAAACTGGACGTTTTGGTAAGTACATGGACTGCACCAATGACAACTGTAAGAACACTCGAAAGATATTGAGAAACGGCGAAGTTGCTCCTCCTAAAGAAGATCCGGTTCATTTCCCTGAACTGCCGTGTGAAAACTCAGATGCTTATTTTGTACTACGTGACGGTGCTTCTGGACTATTCTTAGCCGCCAGTAATTTTCCGAAATCTCGTGAAACACGAGCGCCTCTTGTTGAAGAGTTACAGCGTTTTAAACAACGTTTACCTGAAAAGTACCAATATCTAGCGACGGCTCCCACTCATGATCCCGATGGGCTTGCTGCGGTGGTACGGTTTAGTCGTAAGAGTAAAGAGCATTACGTACGCACCGAAGTAAATGGTAAACCTTCCGGTTGGACGGCAATCTATGACGATGGTCACTGGCAAGTGACGGACAAACGAAAGTCAGCCAAATAAGAGAAATTTTTCTTATCGATAAAAACATTGAGGCAGCCATTGGCTGCCTCAATGTTTTCCGAGTGAGTCATTTTTAATGGGGAATCGGTGTGCTTTTTCAAGCAAAATTATTCCCCAATTTTCATCCTATTTTTCCCATCATCAATAAATAGTCGTTATTTTTCGTTACCAAAAATGAAACATAAAAATGCAATTTCATAACGTTATGATGCCTTAATTGTGAACAAGATTAGGAGTTCAACCGATTGGCTGTTTTACTGGCTCAAAATAGACAATTGCCATTTGTATTTTTATGCAAACGCTATAAAGTAATACACAACCAATTGCACTTTTCGTGGTTGGCCGAAAGGCCGTAATAAACTAAGGATAGTATCGTCATCCCCCCAATAATATTGACATGACGATAATCAATAAAACTTAATGGAGAATAACAATGACCGGTGTACTAGGAATGATTCTGGCTGGTGGTGAAGGCTCAAGATTGAAGCCTTTAACTGAATCGCGTACTAAACCTGCCGTGCCATTTGGTGGTAGTTATCGCTTGATAGATTTCGCCCTAAACAATTTTATTAATGCAGATTTAATGCGAGTGTATGTATTAACCCAGTTCAAATCGCAATCCCTTTATCTGCATATGAAAAAAGGCTGGAACGTCTCTAGCTTGCGTGGCAGCTTTATTGATTCCATACCTGCCCAGATGCGTGATGGTAAACGTTGGTACGAAGGAACGGCCGATGCTATTTATCAGAACTTACGTTTCATTGAAATTTCTGAAGCCGATGATGTCTGTATCTTTGGTTCTGATCATATCTATAAAATGGATATTCGTCAGATGCTTGATTTCCATCGTCGAATGGAAGCCAAACTGACCGTCTCTGCCATTCGTATGCCTCTTGCCCAAGCGTCACAATTTGGGGTGATAGAGGTAGATGTTACGGGGAAGATGATTGGTTTTGAAGAAAAACCTCAACACCCTAAATCGATACCGGGCGAGCCTGATTGGGCATTAGTATCAATGGGTAACTACATTTTTGATACCGATACGTTATGCCGTGAATTACGTGAAGATGCGGTAAACCCAGAGTCTAGCCATGATTTTGGTAAAGATATTATCCCTAAAATGTTTCCGCAGGGTGAAGTCTTCGTTTATGATTTCTCAACCAATAAAATCAAAGGTGAGAAGGGCGAAGCCTACTGGCGTGATGTCGGCACGATTGAATCTTATTGGTCTGCGCATATGGACTTATTGCAAAAAGATGCGCCATTTTCTCTTTATAACCGCAGTTGGCCTTTACATACTCATTATCCACCGTTGCCACCAGCGACCTTTGCTAATGAAGGAGAGAAAAAGGTTTGTATTACCGATAGTTTAATTTCAGCGGGAAGTTACATCCAAGGTGCAAAAATTTATAAATCGGTGTTAGGTTTTCGAACCAATATCGGTGCAGGTTCATGGATCAGTGAATCGATTATTCTTGGTGATGTCAAAATTGGCGCTGGTTGTACGATTAAACGCACGATTATCGATAAGGACGTCGAAATTGCTCCAGGAACGGTGATTGGGGAAGATCTACAATTAGATAAGCAGCGCTTCCATGTCTCTGATGAAGGCATTGTAGTCATCGAAAAAGGAATGAAAGTTGGATTCTAATCTTGAAAAAATGAATATTTGGTTTGTTGTATCCGAAGCAGAAGGCTTAGTGAAGAGCGGAGGCTTAGCCGACGTTGCCAAAGCTTTACCAAAAGCATTACAGGAGTTAGGTCACCAGGTAGCCATTGTGCTACCTGCTTATCGTTCAATTCCAAATAAAATGGATTTACCCATCATACTCGAAACCGAGTTAACCCACTGGCCTCATACTCGCTATCAAGTAAGGCAGGGTGAGCTCGATGGTGTTGTGGTTTACCTGATTGATTGTGATGTTTACTTTGATCGACCAGAAATGTATGCGGAGCACAATCAAGCTTACACGGACAACGGTGAGCGTTTTGGTTTTTTCTCGGCGGCGTGTCTGGATATTTTGCCCAAGCTGAATATTAAGCCAACCATCATCCATGCCAATGATTGGCATACAGGTTTAGTGCCTTTTTTATTAAAAACTCGCTACCGTGAAGACCCACACTTTTTCGGCGTTAAGTCGGTGCTGACTATTCATAATGCCATTTTCAAAGGTATTTTTTCCTATTACCAATTGGAAGTTATCCCCGAGTTAAATCTCTCTGGGATGGAGTTTCTACAGTACGGACATGATCATGTTAGCATGCTACGAGCTGGTATTGCTTTTGCCGATAAAATCAATGCGGTGAGTCCTAATTATGCTTCTGAACTGTTGACGCCGTTAGGTTCTCACGGATTGGTGGATGATTTTGTGCGCCGTGCGCGAGATCTGCATGGGATTGTCAATGGATGCGATTATTCTGAATGGAGCCCTTTGACGGATCGTTATATTCCTCAGACTTACCATGCGGAACGACAATCGCTCACTCGAGGAAAATCAGCCAGCAAGCTTGCCTTGCAGCAAGAGTTAAATTTACCACAAGTGACGACACCGATGTTTGGCATGGTATGCCGTTTGACTCATCAAAAAGGATTTCATTATTTATTGCCTATTCTTGAGTCGTTTTTGCGTAATCAGGTACAAGTGGTGATCGTCGGCACCGGTGAACCGGAGATTGCGGCGGCATTACATAAAATTGCTGCGCATTATCCTGATAAGTTAGGGTTTGTTGAGACTTACAGCAATCGTTTGGCTCATTTAGTTGAAGCGGGCTCGGATTTTTTTCTCATGCCCTCAGAATTTGAAGCTTGTGGACTAAACCAAATCTACAGTATGGCTTATGGTACTTTACCTATCGTACGCGAGGTTGGGGGTTTAAAAGATACCGTACAAGATTATGATAAATACCCTCAGCAAGCGACGGGGTTTGGTTTTCAAGAGCCGTCACCAGCGGCATTATTGATCACGATGCAGAGGGCGTTGCTGTTTTATCTACAGCAGCCTGAAGAGATGCTTAACGTTCAAATACGAGCGATGAGCAGAGATTTTGGCTGGCGTGAGTCTGCTCTTGAATACCTTAAAATGTACCGCTTAGCCATTTTTGACTAAATGTCTATGAAGACGGGAAGCGTCAATGCTTGTTGATCGGCTACCATCGTCTTTTCTTTTCTAATCACTTTCCTTTATACCGATGGGGAGCTTCCCCGTCGGTTTACTAATCGCCCGTTTAACAACAATAGATTTTTACAACTCAAAAACGATTTTTGACACTAAAATATGCTAATCTCTCAGTATCAATGATTTTGATTTTCTGTGGTATCCATGTCTCAATCTTTACTGTTTCATAAAGTTTATCCACATCCAACCAGCCGAGAATGGGTGGTGTTTGTGCATGGGGCGGGTGGAAGCTCGTCTATTTGGTTTAAGCAGATCAAAGCGTATAAGCAGCATTTTAATCTGCTATTGATTGATTTACGCGGCCATGGAAAATCTCATCGTCTTATCAAAGATCTGATTGCTAATCGATACACCTTTAAGACAGTAACCATTGATGTACTTAAGGTGCTGGATCACTTAAAAATAGCTTCAGCCCATTTTGTCGGGATGTCACTGGGGACCATTATCGTGCGTAATATTGCCGAATTGTCCGCCCAGCGAGTTCGCTCTATGGTATTAGGTGGCGCTGTCACTCGTTTGAATATCCGCTCTCAGCTTTTGGTGAAGTTAGGCCATCTCAGTAAACATCTCATTCCCTACATGTGGTTATATCGACTGTTTGCTTATATTGTCATGCCGCAACGCAGTCAGAAAGAGTCTCGTCATCTGTTCGTTCGAGAAGCTAAAAAATTGTGTCAGCAAGAGTTTAAACGTTGGTTTACATTGACTGCCGAAGTCAATCCATTGATGCGTTATTTCAAAGATCGAGAGTTGCCTATTCCCACCTTGTATTTAATGGGGGAGCGCGACTATATGTTTATTCGCCCAGTACGCGAAATGGTCGCCGCGCATCGACAGAGTGAACTGTTGGAACTCCCAAATTGTGGTCATGTTTGTAATGTCGAACAACCGGAGTTGTTTAACCAGCTGTCGATTCAATTTATCCAGCGGCAAAGTACAGCAACGACTTTATCTCATTCAGTGACTTAATCTCAGTATAAACTGATTGAATGGTACGATTGTTGGGCAGCTATGCTTGTCTTAAGCCAATCATGTTGTTGATTTATATTGATAGAGATTAGAGAAAATGGTTGGCGAGCTGTCAGCTTCAATTGTGCAAACGATATCGAAATGATTAAGGTCAAGGAATCATGATGCTTATTAGGAGGCGTTATGATTGGTAGATATACCCGCTACTGACTCTCAGTGAGCGGGCTAGATATCAAAATTAAAACAGGTTTTTTTTCAATTCTTCACGGCGACTTGGAGGGATAACCGACCAATGTTTACCTTCGATTGCTCCTTCTAACGCCCACAATAACTCTAAACTGACATCAGATGAGTGACTTTGTCTGATCGCCTGATAAGCGGCGACAGCACCCGTTTGTTGTAACTGATCAACGGAATGAATACCTGCTTTTTTGAGCATTCTTTCGGTTGCTAAACGTAGGTTAGGCAGATCTTTAAGACGAGTGGGTTTAGTCTGCTCTTGCTGCTCTCGCTCCGATTTGGCTTGGTATAAGGCGACGGTTGCTTCCTGCAAAATGGTCGTTGGATCAAGCCAACAGGTATCAGGTAAAGCAAAGTACTTAGTTACCACAGGAAAGCCCCGTTTTTTATAAACGTAGGGCAGATAGCCTCTTTCGGTAAAAACTTTAGCGGATTCATCGTCAGCTCGAAGATGGAGTTGATTGTTGACGACTAAAGCGAACATAGTGTCATCGACAAAAATGCCGAAGCCACCAAACATTGAGCGCGACTTGACCTGGCCAAGCAGTTCGAATAGCCGCATTGAATCTTTTAATACCGGTTTATCCATGCTGTCATTCTCGGTGTATTAAGCAATTCGCCAGCAAAATCAGGTCCGAGAAAATAGCAAAACGTCAAAAAGCATAATAGAGGGAGTTGACTGCTTGTTTGGGCTATTTTGTCATCGGCAACCCCGCTACCTACCACTATGGTTTAGGCCGGAGGCTTTGCGTCCCATCTTTTCAAATGGTTTGCCCTGTGCGTGACACGTTTCATTATTGACAAAATAGTATAACTTGGATGTATAAAATAAACAAATCATTGAATAAATATCACACTCAGTGATTGTTTATATGATGTTTGTTTCATTTTGATTTGAATTAGGCAAAGATTGCCCCCCAATCGTGGCGCTAAGGCTACGATTGGGTTTGAAGTCTTTTTTGCTCAATAATGGGTCAATGAAGTGGTTATCTATTTAGCGGTGAGTTTTTTGACTGAGTCACGTTCCACGATTTCAGGGTGCATTTCAAAAATACGTCTTTCGTGTTCTTTATCTTTGATGCGCTCCAACAATATTTCAAACGCATTCTTCCCAACACGGCGTTTAGGTTGATGAACCGTGGTCAGTGGCGGAGAAAAATATTCGGCTAACTCAATATTATCATAACCAATGACTGACATATCGTCTGGTACGCGTATGCCACGTTGCTGTAAACGGCTGATCAGACCTAATGCCATGGTATCATTAAAGCAGAATACCGCGCTCGGGCGTGTATCCATAGCAATGATTTTATCCGCGGCTAGAACGGCAGTATCGCATTCGAAATTGCCTTCTAAAATCCAATCTTCTTTTACCGTTAGGTTGGCTTCTGCCATGGCACGCCGAAAGCCTGCGATACGTTCTTGACAGGCGGCTTTAACAAAGTGACCACTTAGACAAGCAATTTCAGTGTGCCCATTTTCGATCAAATATTTCGTTGCTAGATAACCCCCTTCTTCAGAGTTATCAATGATCTTATCGGCTTGTGATGTTTGCGGGCCCCAATCCATAATAACTTTAGGGATCGAGGGATGACTCTCTAACATCTCAAGTAACTCTTCCGTTAAATCGGAGCACATGACCAACATACCGTCGACCCGCTTTTCAGCAAGCATGCGAATATAGTCACGTTGTTTCTCGTAGATACCACCAGTATTGCAGAGGATCAGCGTATAGCCTTGGCGATAGCAATAGCTTTCAACACCATCGATCACTTCAGAAAAGAATAGATTGGTGGATTGAGTCACCAGCATACCGATCGTACGCGTGGTGTTACATTTTAAGCTGCGTGCGACGGCGCTTGGTGCATAATTCAGCTGTTTAACCGCGTCCAAGACTTTTTCTTGAGTGGTTTCTGCCACAAAACGTGTTTTATTGATGACATGAGATACGGTTGTTGTCGATACGCCTGCTAGGCGTGCAACGTCTTTAATCGTAGCCATAAAATTATCCTGTCGGTGACTGCTCGGCGTTAGGTAACTAGAGCAGTAGTTATGTCCCGAAAGTGCAATCGCCCTGTTAGGAGATCGTGATAGGAGAGAGGTTTGTTTTAAGCACTGTCGATGCTGCCTTTTTACAACGTCTCATTCTTCGGGTATAGGCTAACGTCAGCCTAAAAGTAATAAAAACACAAAAACCGCTGTTAAATAGCGGCCTATTGGTTACATTTAATCTTGTTAATAACCAGCAAGATTCTAGACTGCAACGCAGTAACTCGCAATCAAATTCGGCCCATAATCCTTCCAATTGATGTTAAATGTGCACAATGTTTATCAAGTTGTGCACCAAACCACTTTTTCGACGGTGCCGCTTATAACAAGAATATCAATCACCCTCTACGGCAGGCGATGATTCATTCAATTTGGGTTCATGGCTCACCCAATCGCGCATGGCTTGCCATATTAGCCCCATGGTTTCATACCAATACCGCTCAGTTTGTTCTAAATAGAGCGCTCTCGGGATATATTTATCCCAAGCTTGGCTGATATTCGTTTGGGCAAGATAATTTGTCGGCGCAGGGATAGGCGTTAGCCCTGCAGATTGAAATTCATTCATTGCACGGGGCATGTGGCTGGCCGAGGTGACCAGAACCAGAGTGCGCTGCTGAACAAAAGCGGCCGCTTGTCTTGCTTCTTCCCACGTATCTTGCGCCGTCTCGAGCAAAATAATGTCTGATTTTGCGACACCAAGCGCAAGCGCCACTTTAGCCAGCATGCGTGCATGACTCATTTCACTCCCCCCTGCATAACCCGATAGGATCAGTTTTGCGCCAGGGTACATCCGCATTACTCGAATTCCTTCGCTAAGACGCATTAACGCGGCTCGGGTAAGTTCAGAGGTTGGTGGAATGCTATCATCGACGACATGGCCATTACCTAAAACCATAACATAATCGATAGTGCCCTCAATGGGTAAAAAAGCGCTGTACTGACGCTCTAAAGGCATTAATAAGCGACTGGATACTGGTTGAAAAGAAATAACCAATAAACTAGACAAACAAAATAGAACCACTAAGCAGCCAGTCTTTCGCTTTGCGGTAAACATAATCAGCATCAAGCCGATAAAACCAATCATCAGCAGTGCTGGTAATGGCATCAGTAGAGAAGAAACGATTTTTTTCAGCTCAAACATAGATTAAATAGTCCGAAAAAACAGCACTTGATAATAAAATCAGCGAAAGGTCCTTTATTCCTGCCATTCCTATGACAGAATAGCAGCACGATTTATTATCATAACTCAAGCCACTGTGACTGAAGATCGCAATTTCGACGATATTGCCCACAAATTTGCAAAAAATATTTACGGCTCTGACAAAGGCGAGATTCGTCAAGTCATTGTTTGGGATGATCTCATGCAAATTTTGACCCATTTTAACGGTCAGACAACGCCCCTGCATATTTTGGATGCGGGAGGGGGCTTGGCGCAAATGTCGCAAAAACTCGCCATGCTTGGCCATCAAATCACCTTGTGTGACCTCTCGCAAGAGATGCTCGATTTAGCCAAACAAGAGGTGACCGACCATGGATTACTGGAGAGATTTCGCTTTGTGCATTCTCCCGTACAATCTGTGCAGCAACATTTGACTGAGCCCGTTGACATCATCTTATTTCATGCGGTGATGGAGTGGTTGACTGAACCACAAGAGGCTTTACAGCAGTTGTTAACACTGGTGCGTCCTGGCGGTATGGTTTCGGTGATGTTTTACAACCAACATGGCTTAGTTTATAAAAATGCGGTATGTGGCAATATTCCGCATATTTTAAATGGCATGCCACATCGTAAACGATTTAAATTACAGCCACAAAAAGGGCTGCTCCCTGCTGATGTGTATCAGTGGATTGAACATGCTGGATGTCAAATTATGTGTAAGTCAGGCATTCGTTGCTTTAGCGATTATATCGGCAATATGACCAATATGGGCGAGTTTGAGTTTGCAGACCTTTTGGCATTGGAGCAACAATTTTGCCGCCAAGAGCCTTATCTATCTTTAGGACGCTACATCCATGTTTGGGCTAGGAAACAACCACAGGAAGAACAATGAGTGATATGACTCACAATGCGACTGAACAACCGATTGATGAACTCGTCAGTTGGGTGAAGCAGCACGATTTTTCTTTGAACTTACCTGCTGAACGGCTGGCGTTTTTGATAGCGATTGCGGTATTGAGCCATGAAAAATTCGATGAAGAATTAGGGGAGGGGGAATTGCATGATGCGTTTGCGATTGTTAGCCGCCTATTTACTGAAACGGGTGATGTCTCTGCATTTCGGGCTAATAACGCCATTAATGAGCTCGTCAAACAGCGTTTGCTGAGTCGTTTTACTAGTGAGGTCACCGATGGCGCGAGCATTTATCGCTTGTCGCCTTTGGCGATTGGCATTACCGATTATTATGTTCGTCATCGTCAGTTTTCGAAATTAAAACTCTCTATTCAACTTTCCTTGTTAGCGGATGAAATGGCTAAAGCCGCCAACTCCGCTCAGCAAGGGGGGACACCTGCGCATTGGAAAAAGAATGTTTACGGGGTATTAAAATACTCGGTGAGTGAAATCTTTGATCGCATCGATCTCAACCAACGCGTTTTAGACGAGCAGCAGCAATCCGTGAAACAACAAATTGCCGATCTATTGAATAAAGATTGGCGAGAAGCGATTCATAACTGTGAAAGTTTATTGTCTGAAACCTCATCGACGTTACGAGAGCTGCAAGATACGCTTCAAGCCGCAGGCGACGAATTACAAACTCAAATTCTTGATATTCAAGAGATTGTTTACGGCGATCCAGAATTAGAGTTTATCGATGAAGTGCTGTTTGTGCTGCAAATGAAATTAGACCGAATCATCAGTTGGGGGCAACAGGCGATCGATTTATGGATTGGTTATGACCGCCATGTGCATAAGTTCATTCGCACGGCGATAGATATGGATCAAAATCGCGCTTTCAGCCAACGTTTACGCCAGTCGCTGCACGATTACTTTTCTCAACCTTGGCTACTCACTTATGCCGAGGCCGAGCGTTTGTCTGATTTACGCGATGAAACTCTGATGTTACGAGATGAAGAAGTGACCGGCCACATTCCCCCCGCTGTCGAATATGAAACGTTTCAAAAGGTTCACGATGAGCTTGCAGAGCGTATTGCTGGGATGCTTCAGAGCCATAAACAACAGGGCCAACCGATCAACCTTGGTCATGTGCTGCGTGATTATCTTGCCGCACACCCAAGAACTCATCATTTCGATCTAGCCCGTATTGTTGTCGACCAAGCCGTTCGCTTGGGTTATTCACAATCCGACTACCAAGCCATTCAACCTGATTGGCAAGCGATTAACCAATTTGGTGCAAAGGTACAAGCTAATGTCATTGACCGATATTAACCACTATATGCCAGAGAATCTGGCTAAAGCGATTGTTAACCCGCTTTTTCCGGCTTTAGACAGCCAATTACGCGCAGGGCGCCATGTGTCCAGCGATGATTTAGATAACCATGCGTTTCTCAGTGATTTTGAGCCAGAGTTAGCACTTTTTTATCAGCGCTATAATACTGAGTTAGTTCGTGCGCCCGAGGGCTTTTTTTACTTACGTCCACGCTCTACCTCATTGATCAATCGCAGTGTTTTGTCTGAATTAGATATGCTGGTTGGTAAGGTGCTGTGCTTCTTATATCTAAGCCCAGAGCGTCTTGCCCATGAAGGTTTATTTACGTATCAAGAACTCTATGAAGAGTTATTGAGTTTGACCGATGAGAAGAAATTGATGAAGCTTGCGACCAATCGTGCGCAAGGTTCAGATTTGGATAAAGAGAAACTGTTTGAAAAAGTCCGCACTTCGTTACGTCGTTTACGCCGCCTAGGGATGATTATCCACCTTGGCGAAACCACCAAATTTAGAATTACCGAAGCGGTATTTCGTTTTGGAGCCGATGTGCGTATTGGCGATGATTTACGTCAGGCGCAATTGCGTTTGATACGAGATGGTGAAGCCGTTGTTCATAGTCAAGAGCCCAGTCAGCAAAGCTTATTGGATACGGTATCTGCTGACGAACAACATGAAGATCAACCGACATTATGGGAAGATGAAGCATGATTGAAAGAGGTAAGTATCAATCGCTGACCATGATCAATTGGAACGGCTTTTTCGCACGTACTTTTGATATTGATAATTTGGTGACGACGTTATCGGGCGGCAATGGGGCGGGTAAATCAACCACGATGGCGGCGTTTATCACCGCATTAATTCCCGATCAAAGTTTACTGCATTTTCGAAATACCACAGAAGCGGGCAGCTCTCAAGCCTCTCGTGATAAAGGCCTGTACGGTAAATTACAACCTGGCGCCTGCTATGCGGCATTGGATGTGGTCAATTCTCGCCATCAACGCTTACTGTTTGCAGTAAAACTTCAACAAGTTGCCGGCCGTGATAAAAAAGTCGATATTAAACCTTTTGTGATTCAGGGTTTACCTAGCCATATCAAACCGACGGATATTTTGATTGAAAGTGTTTCTGATCAACACGCTCGAGTGAGACAGCTCAATGAAGTCAAAGATGCCGTTCATGCTATTGAAGGTGCGCATTTTAAATCGTTCAGTTCCATCGTCGATTATCATAGCCACATGTTTGAATTTGGTGTGGTACCGAAAAAACTGCGTAATAGCAGCGACCGATCAAAGTTTTATCGCCTCATTGAAGCGTCTTTGTACGGCGGTATTTCCAGCGCGATTACTCGTTCATTACGCGATTACTTACTGCCACAAAATGGTGGGGTGAAAAAAGCGTTTCAAGATATGGAGTCAGCGCTGCGAGAAAACCGCATGACGCTGGAAGCGATTAAAAACACCCAAGCCGATCGTGATCTGTTCAAACATTTAATCACCGAATCGACCCAATATGTTGCCGCAGACTACATGCGTCACGCCAATGAACGTCGCAGTAAAGTGCAGCAAACGTTGACGTTACGCCAAGAATTATTCAGCGCTCGAGATACGCTTCTGGAACACAATCGGCTATTGAATCAAGTGCACGAAGAGCTGGAAACGCTGCTTGAACAAGAAGCTGCGCTGGAACAGGATCACCAAAGTGCAGCCGATCATCTGCAGTTAGTACAAAATGCCCTTCGTCAGCAAGAAAAAATCGCCCGTTATCAAGACGATCTTGAAGAGTTGAGTCTGCGTCTTGAAGAGCAGCTAATGGTGGTTGAAGAAGCGCAAGAGCGCTTAGTGATGGTTGAAGACCAAGCCACTGCGGCTGAAGAGGAAGTCGATAGTCTGAAAACTCAGCTTGCAGATTATCAGCAAGCGTTAGACATTCAGCAAACGCGAGCTTTGCAGTATCAACAAGCAATGCAAGCCTTGGCAAAAGCACGTCAGCAGCTCGCTGATGATAGCTTGACGGCAGAAAGTGCTCAGACGGTGATGATTGAGCTGAGCGCACGCCAAGAGTCAACCACCCACGAATTACTGGCAGTTAAACATAAGCTCGATATGTCTTCGGCCGCTTCCGCGCGGTTTAACGAAGCCTTGCATTTAGTGAGCCGCGTTTTAGGTGAGGTGACTCGTAGCCAAGCGGCAGAGCATGCAAACCAATTACTCGCTCAAGCGCAGCAAGCACAGCAACTCGTACAGAATGAAGCGCTTTGGTATGAACAGCAGCGCGATTTACAGCACCGTATCGAACAGCAACAATCTGTGCGTCAATCGGTGACTGATTATCACCAGCAATTTCAGGTGATGATTGATGAACCATCCCAATTGCAGCAAGAACGCGAGAAGCATCTCGCTCTGTTAGAAGAGCTTGATGAGGCACAAGAAGTGCTACGCGATCAGCGTAGTCAACAGCGCGGTCTTGAACAAGAACAACGCAATGCTATCAAACAGTTGGAGCTAAAAGCGCCAGCTTGGCATCAAGCGATAGAAGCATTACAGCTATTGCGTGAGCAAAGTGGGGCGGGTTTAGACAGTCGACAGTCGGTAATGACTGAGATGCAAAGCATTTTAGAGCGTGAAAAACACCAATCGGCTCAGAAAGATGCGTTAGCTCAACGTCGTGAGCAATTAGAGAAAGATATCGAACGCTTGGCTTCACCGGGCGGATCGAATGATCCTCGCCTTAAAGGCCTTGCCGATACCCTTGGTGGCGTTCTACTTTCTGAAATTTATGATGACATAACGTTAGAAGATGCGCCGTACTTCAGTGCTATGTACGGTCCGGCTCGTCACGCGATTGTGGTCTCTGATCTTTCAGGCATCAAAGAAAAACTGGTCGAGTTAGACGACTGTCCAGAAGATCTTTATCTGATTGAGGGCGATATTGATGCGTTCGATGATAGCTCATTTAATGCCGCAGAATTAGAAGGTGCGGTCTGTGTTCAGCTCAATCAGCGTCAAATGCGCTATTCCCGTTTTCCAAAAATCCCACTGTTTGGGCGTGCAGCTCGTGAGCAACGTTTAGAGCTACTGCGCGATGAGCGTGATGAAGTTGTCGAAGCGCATGCTAAGGCCGCGTTTGATTCACAAAAGTTACAGCGCTTATACCGCAGTTTTAATGATTTTGTTGCTCAGCATTTGCAGGTGGCGTTTGAGCCGGATCCTGAACAAGCACTCAGTCAAGCTCGTGACGCGCTCAATCATCTTGCTCGCCAGTTAGTCGAGTTAGAGCATCAACAACAGCAACAAACCAGTCGACGTCAACTGAGTAAACAGGCATTAGCACTATTAGAGAATATTGCGCCTCATTTACGCTTGTTGTCTGAATCTGGATTAACCCAACGAGCCGCAGATATTGACGCCAAGTTAGCTCAGTTAGTGGAAGCGAAAGCTTGGCTTCATGCTCATGGTAAAACGGTTGAACAACTGGCGCCGATTGCTTCAGCGTTAGAGGTTGATCCTGAGCAGTTTGAAGTCCTAGAACAGCAATATCTTGCTGCGGATCGCGGACTGCAACAACTCAAAACACAAATTTTTGCCCTCGCTGATTTGGTTGAACGTCGCCACCACTTTGCTTACGCAGATTCGGTGGATCTTCTCAATCAAAGTAGCGAACTCAGTGAGCAGTTAAAAGCCAAGTTAGTTCAAGCTGAGAGCCTGCGTCAGCGTACTCGCGAAGAGTTAAAACAAGCGCAAGGACAATTCAATCAGTACAACCAAGTGTTGGCATCGTTGAAAAGTGCTCATCAGGCTAAATTGGAAACAATGCAAGAGTTTAAGCAAGAGCTACAGGAGTTTGGCGTACATCCAGATGAAAACGCATTATTCAGAGCTCAGCAGCGCCGTGATGAGCTGCATGAACGTTTGCACAGCTCTCGTAGCCGTAAGAGTCACTATGAGCGGACAATCACCTCAACCGAAATTGAGATGAAATCGCTTGCCAAGCGATTGAAAAAATTAGAAAAAGAGTATCAAGATTTACGTACTTTCGTAGTTAATGCCAAAGCTGGGTGGTGTGCGGTTCTTCGTTTAGCCCGCCAAAATGATGTTGAACGTCGTTTGCATAAACGTGAATTGGCTTATTTATCGGCTGATGAGTTACGCTCCATGTCGGATAAATCACTCGGGGCGCTACGTCTTGCCGTGGCGAATAATGAGGCGCTGCGTGATGCGCTACGTCTCTCGGAGGATAATGCTTATCCTGAACGTAAAGTACTGTTTTACATTGCGGTTTATCAGCACTTACGTGAGCGCATTCGACAAGATATTATTCGTACCGATGATCCTGTTGAAGCGATTGAAGAGATGGAAGTCGAGCTAGCTCGCCTAACAGAAGAGCTGACTCAGCGGGAAAACCGCTTAGCGATCAGCTCAGATTCGGTGGCGAGCATTATTCGTAAAACCATTCAACGTGAACAAAACCGTATCCGGATGCTTAACCAAGGGCTTTCGAATATTGCTTTTGGGCAAGTGAATGGCGTGCGCTTAAATGTCAAAGTTCGTGAAAGCCATGAAGTTCTGCTCAGTGGTTTAGCCGAGCAGCAGGCTCAACATAAAGATCTGTTTGAAAGCTCACGTTATACCTTCTCAGAAGCGATGGCGAAGCTATTCCAACGAGTGAATCCCCATATCGATATGGGGCAGCGTTCACCACAAATATTAGGTGAAGAGCTACTCGATTATCGTAACTATCTTGAGTTGAGTGTTGAAGTTAATCGTGGTTCAGATGGATGGTTACAAGCCGAATCGGGCGCATTGTCAACGGGTGAAGCCATTGGTACTGGCCAATCTATCTTACTGATGGTCGTACAGAGCTGGGAAGAAGAGTCTCGTCGTCTACGCAGTAAAGATATTATCCCATGCCGTTTATTGTTCTTAGATGAGGCAGCACGTTTAGATGCTAAATCAATAGCAACGCTATTTGAACTGTGTGAACGTTTGGATATGCAATTATTGATTGCGGCGCCAGAAAATATCAGCCCAGAAAGAGGGACCACCTATAAACTGGTGCGTAAGGTATTTAAAGATCATGAACACGTGCATGTCGTAGGATTACGTGGCTTCACCAGTGAAAAAACGAAAAATGAGTCTCTGCCGCTAGCCGATGCGCTTAGCTAGGGTTTAGCCACTTATCAATAAAAAGCGCCTTAAGGATAAGGCGCTTTTTTATGGTTCCGCGGAACGGTTTTTTGAAAGAGTAACACAACGGGGGATTAAACGTTATTTAGTCCAAATTGTTTCGCGGCATAAGCGACTCGCTCAGCTGGGGTCGGATAAATCAACGGTGAGCCGATACTTTCAATATGCTGTAATCTTGGCAGTAATCCTGCGCCATTAGCGGTTTGAATCGCTAAACCTGGGCGGGCATTAAGCTCAAGCACCATTGGGCCTTCTTCTTTATCCAGCACCATATCAGTCCCAATATAACCTAAACCGGTCATTTCCCATGCACTGGCCGCTAAGGTTAGTAAGCGTTCCCAGTGGGGGACCGTGAGCTCAGATAATGATTTTCCGGTATCGGGATGATGGGTCACTGGTCGATTGAACTGTACAGCACGTACCGCTTTACCAGATCCGAGATCAACGCCCACTCCCACCGCTCCTTGGTGTAAGTTAGCTTTGCCATCTGAAGCAGAGGTAGAAAGCCGCATCATTGCCATTACTGGGTAGCCTTTAAAGACGATGATCCGTACATCGGGAACGCCTTCATAACTGAAACCATCAAAGCAGTCATCAAATTTAATTAGGTTTTCGACCACCGCGACGTCATTTTTACCGCCCAGTGAGAAAAGACCTGCTAAAGCGTTGCTAATGTGTCGCTCAACATCCTCTTTATTAATCGTCGATCCAGAAGGTTTGGTGTAAAGGCCATCTTGGTGGGAAGTGATGACTAAGATACCTTTGCCGCCACTGCCTCGTGCCGGTTTGATGACAAACCCCGGCCACTCCTTAACCATTTCGTGGATGCGTTTAACATCCCCTTGGTTGCTGATCACACCAATCAGTTTGGGCACCGTACAACCTGCGCGTTGAGCAATCAGCTTTGTTTGCAGTTTATCGTCGACCAGAGGGTATTTGGAGCGATCGTTATAGCGACCAATATAGCTATGATTACGCTTATTCAAGCCCATGATCCCCTTACGGCGCAATTTGAAAGGGGAGGTGTATTCAGAAAGAGAAAAAAACATATTAATCTCCGTCTACCAAGGGTTTAAAGCGACGTAGTTCGGTTAAGCGATAACCGGTATACGTTCCCAATAATAAAATGCCCGCTAAGACAATTAACTGTAATCCAATAAAGTTGAAGGTTAAGTGCTGCACATAAGGGTTAGTCATGGCTAAATAAATCAGCACGGCAGTCAATAAAGAGCCACCACCTTGCAGAATCACTTCTTTAGCGCCTTCCTCTTCCCAGAGGATTGACATCCGTTCAATGGTCCAAGATAAAATGATCATCGGGAAGAACGTAATCGTTAAACCTTCGGTCAGGCCGATTTTGAAGGCAACCACAGTGAACATTGAAATGATCAATATCACCGAGATGATCACCGCCGATATTCGAGCGACCAGCAATAAGTTTAGCTTGGAGAGGTAACTGCGAATGATTAATCCTGTGCCGACAATCAATAAAAATCCGATGATCCCAGTGGTTAATTGGGTCTGTACAAACGCGACGGCAATCAAAACGGGCATAAAAGTCCCCGAGGTTTTTAAGCCAATGATCACTCGTAAAAAGACCACAATCAGTGCACCGATAGGGATCAACATGATATTTTTGAACATCGCTTGTTCTTCAAGCGGTAAGCTATGAATAGACAGATTTAATAATCCATCGGCGCTGACTTTGCTGTTGGTCGCCTGTTGAGGCGAGACATCTTGCGCAATCATCGTGAAATGCACTTGGCTGTTTTGTCCACCCATCACATCAAGTAAAGAAACATTCGATTCATCCCACACCAATAAATTGGGTTGAGTCGGTTGAGTGCCAGTTTCTGGATTAAATAGCACCCACTTATTACCATCCCAGACTTGATTCATATGTTGGATCGATTGGCGACGACGCCCATCTTCAAGGCGAATGACGCCGACCACTTTATTGGGGATTTGTGCATAAGAGAGGAGTTTTTGCGCCGCATCCACTTTACTCATTTTATTAAGCAGCAATGCAGCATTTTGATTTTCTGCTTCGTTGAGCGCTTTAATCAGTTCGCGAGTAAAGGTTACGTCATTCGCGGAGCGGCGGTTAGCTTGCTCGATAAGTGCAATGGCTGAGGTTTCATCCGGACCGTCAAATGTCGGCCTAACAATAGGCGTACTCGGAGGGACGGGCAGCGCGTTAGCTTGTGGGTCTACTAAGAACTGAGTTTTGTAATAAATGGTCTGTGGACCTTTGGCCTGACGAATGGTCCACTCTGCACGTCGGCCACTTTCTGTAGTGACATAAGAGATACCGTAACCCGGAGAAGAGGCATTCTCTCCAATCAACGTAAAGCCATCTTGGGTATGAGGAGCGGCGAGAGAGACTTTGACTTCCCGACCTTGCGCGTTAAATTCAATTCGCGCTTCAATGTCCCAGACTTGGCGAGTTTCACCGGGTGTCCATGGTACACCATAGCTTTGATGACGCATGACACTTAAAGTAATCCCCACCACAATCAACAACAATATGGATAGATAAAACGGAATTCGTGACGTCATAATGGGCCTTATTTTTCTTTAGTTTCTGTCTGAATGTATTGACGGCTTACATCCACCACGGCGATATCGCGAATAAATTCCCGACCTAATAAAATAGGATGGGTCATTTGTGAACGATCAGCGAGGGTAAATTGAGATTTTTGATGAATAGGCCCCAATTTCACCCATAATTCGACCACAGCACGACGCTCTGTTTGCTCGTTGGTCGCTTGACGAATACGAACATAACGGAGAATAGGCGCTTCTATCCAATTGCTATCGTCTTTGACGCTATTATCACCGGTGAGGTGAAAACGTACCCAATTCTTGCCATTGCGTTCAAACTCTTCAACGTCGACGGCATTCAGTGAAGAAGTCGCTGCGCCAGTATCAATTCGAGCATCAAACGATTGTTTAATACTGTCGATGGTCACGCGTTCGATTTCACCTAATACCAGATCCTGACGAGGGATAGTTTGAGTGGCATTCACCGTGGCGAGGGAATCAGCAGATGGTGATGGTTCACTGATGATGATCGGTCGGTTGGCGAGGTCTTTTAGCTCGTACATTTCATTCTGTAAGCTAGAGACTTTACCTTCAAGGCTATCGATATAATCCATCTGATTGCTGATATGGAGTTCTAAATTAACGATTTTATTAGCAATGTTTGACTCGGATTGGTGAAGTGCGGCCAGCGTAGCCTGATGATATTCATCCCCCTTTAATAGTGTGCAGCCTGAGAGTAGGCTCAGTGCAACGATGGGAGCTATTCGCTTAAACATTGGCAACCTTATTGTTATGTGATGGTTTCATTTGTTATACCCTCGATGACTTAAAGGACGATCAGTGACTTTAAGTCATCGATCAGCGCACGAGGGCGCTAATCTCATCCGTTAGGGTAGACGTATCCGTAGCCTGACGAGTTAAGGCTGTGTCAATTATGGTTTCTGAGCAATTAAAATTGCTCGACGTGGTGCTGGATAACCTTCCACGGTTTTACTTGGATCGTTATTATCAAGGTAATCGGGGAGCGAATTATGAGTCATCCACTCGGTACTGCGTTGCTCATCTTGTGAGGTAATGTTCTCATCGACAATCCGTACATCCACAAATCCGACTTTTTCTAGCCAGCCTTTTAATGCCAGCGCTGATGGGAAAAAGTACACATTTCGCATCTGGGCATAGCGGTCAAAAGGCACAAGAACCGCATTTTCATCCCCTTCAATCACCAGAGTCTCTAAGACCAATTCACCCCCACTAACCAGTTGATTTTTTAATTGGATGAGGTGATCTAATGGTGAGCGACGATGATACAATACTCCCATACTAAATACAGTATCAAATGCTTGTAATTCAGGGAGTTGTTCAATACCAAGCGGGACTAAATGGATACGTTGATCGTTATCCATCAATTTTCGAACGGCTTCAAATTGGATTAAAAACAGTTCAGATGGATCGATACCCATCACCTGATACGCTCCTTCGCCGAGCATACGCCACATATGGTAACCATTACCACAGCCGACATCCAATATTGAACGCCCCTGAAGGGGTGAAATGTGAGGTAGAAGACGATCCCATTTCCAGTCGCTGCGCCACTCGGTATCGATATGAATGCCATGCAGTTGATAAGGACCTTTGCGCCATGGATGGAGCGTTTTTAATAGACTGGTTAGTTTTTTTTGCTCACCTTCAGGCAAGGGGTGTGTATTGCTCACCGACACCGACTCTTTTAAGTCAATATGATCAGGGCTGGCATCCGAGATTTTTTTTAAGGCGCGTAGCCAGCGTTCCATATCCCCATGAGGTTTCGCCTGCCATTCAGCAAGCTGCTTAGGTAACACTTCTAACCAAGGCTGTAAGCGGGTGTCTTGCGCAATGCGCTGATAAAGTGGACCAAAATTAAACATAATCGTCTATTCCTAACTAGTACAAACCCACGATGGTAGAGAACCCATATCTACCTTGCAGGAAAAAAGTGTGGTTATTATTTGAGGTAATCATGCCAAGTCAGCACACGATGAGATTATTTGATGGCGAACATCGACCCAAAATTAAAGCATTGGAACCACATTTCGTAGCTCGAAAAGCCTAAGGCTTTGAAGCGTGCTTTGTGGGCTTCTATTGAGTCTGGGCGCATCACATTTTCAATTGCACTGCGCTTTTGGCTAATCTCTAATTCGCTGTAGCCATTAGCACGTTTAAAGTCATGATGTAAATCGATCAGCAGCTCGTGAGCCGTTTGATTAGGGAAAATAAACTTTTCAGAAATAATCAATATTCCGCCACTACGTAATCCAGCATAAATATTTTCCAGTAGGCGATAACGATCGTCAGGGGACAAAAATTGCAGTGTGAAGTTAAGCACCACCACAGAGGCATTTTCGATCTGAATATCACGAATGTCCGCTTCGATAATCTCGACTGGCGTATCAGAACGGTAAGCATTCACGTGCAATTTACACCGTTCTACCATCGCCGATGAGTTATCGACGCCGATAATTTTGCACCCTTCTTGTTGAATATGACGACGCATGGATAAAGTGGCAGCGCCTAATGAACAGCCAAGATCATACAAATTAGAGTGTGGCTTAGCAAAACGTTCGGCAAGCATGCCAATCGCGGAAATAATATTACTGTAGCCCGGAACGGAACGCTGAATCATATCGGGGAACACTTCAACCACTCGCTCATCGAAGGTAAAATCACCGATTTTATCGATAGGAGCGGAGAATATGGTGTCTTTGTTGGCCATGAGTAACCCTTATACACACTTGATTTTACCTGTCCTTTTATCATCACGACGCGAATAGAAATGAGCGCTCGCTAACATCGAGGAATATAAAGGACGGGTTAGATAAAAAAGTGCCGTATTTTATGAAAAATTTACTGGTCTGTCATTATATACCCAGAGCTAGTGACAAAACATCGTCAAAATATCGACATTTGTTGACTGTTTTGGGCCGGAAATGGAGCTAAATCGGGTAACGTTGTTTGTTTGGCGATTCCATCGGCAATAAGCGCAAGTTGGACGCTGGTTTGTAATTGCCGATACAAATCAACCGCGAGTTCTGGGGCATAAAAGTTATCCGGCGTATGAATCATCAGATAGGGTTGTTTTCCGGCGGCGATCCATTGGGGTAACTTTTGTAGCCAAGGCTTAAAAAAAGCATCATTCGCGGTTAAATCAGGATGGCCGATAAAGCGAATCATGGGGTTATCGGCAGTGGCTAATGCGTGGACGGGCACTTTCGGCTTTTTCTTTTGTGCATCAATAATGGTTTCGTTGCTTGGCTCGGCGGCAAAAACAGGGCGGCTATCCATGATAATTCGATTGATCCCCTCTTCAATCAGCCATTGGTTAAAACGGCGCTCTTCTTCACCTTTAGCAAAATAGTCACGATGGCGCACTTCTACCGCTAATGGGAAATCTTTGGGGAAATAGCGGCAAAATTTTTGTAAATGACTCAACTGAGCGGTACTAAACGAAGCCGGCAGTTGTATGGTCCATAAACCAATTCGTTGATGCAGTGGAGCCATTAATTGTAAAAACTGTTTGAGTTCACCTTGGCATCCAACCAACTGATGTTGGTGGGTAATACTTTTCGGTAGCTTAAATGTGAACCTGAAATGGTCATGGGTTGCGGCTCGCCAATTATTCACCGTTTGTGGCGAGGGCGACGCATAAAACGTCGTATTGCCTTCGACGGTGTGAAAAACGGTTGCGTAGTGCGCTAAACGATCGGTCGCTGAACTACCCGAAGGATAAAAGCGCCCTTGCCAGCCGGTATGTGACCATAGGGTCAGTCCTAGACGTAGTGGTAAGTTTGTCATCGTCACGGTTTATTTGCTTCTTACTTCAAGTGGTTTGGTCATTGCTGCGATGATGAATTTTTTCTTGTTGGTAAGCATGAGTTCTTTGAAGAATACGTTATTTTAACGTTATAATCAGCGCCAATTTTATTACTGTTGATGCTTTGTACATATTTTGCTGAATTATTGTACGGAAAAAGCAGGGCAGAAGAAAACACAGCAAAATTGTATTCTGGAAGGTCGATTTTCAACTTTTTTCAGCGTATAAATGGAATCATGCGCCGTAGCTAACATTATCTGCGGCTAGGAATAAGATGAATTAAATAGAGGTTGGGAATTTCATTATGCGTAGCCATTATTGTGGTCACCTGAACAAGTCCCTTGTTGGACAAACAGTAGAACTTTGCGGTTGGGTTAACCGCCGTCGTGATTTAGGCGGTCTGATTTTTATTGATATGCGAGATCGTGAAGGTATCGTTCAGGTTGTTGTCGACCCCGATATGGTGGATGTGTTTAACATTGCCAACCAAGTGCGTAATGAGTTCTGCATTAAATTAACCGGTGAAGTCCGCGCTCGTCCAGACAGTCAAATCAATCAAGATATGGCAACGGGCGCAGTAGAAGTACTGGCTCAAGATTTGCAGATCATCAACCGTTCAGAAGCCTTACCTTTAGATTCCAACCAAAAGAACTCGGAAGAGCAGCGCCTAAAATACCGTTATTTAGATTTGCGCCGCCCAGAGATGAGCGATCGGATTAAGCTGCGAGCCAAAGCGTCAAGTTTTGTTCGCCGTTTCCTTGATGGACATGGCTTTTTGGACATTGAGACGCCAGTATTGACCAAAGCAACGCCAGAAGGTGCACGTGATTATCTCGTTCCAAGTCGGGTGCACAAAGGCAGTTTCTATGCTTTACCTCAGTCTCCTCAGTTATTCAAACAGTTACTGATGATGTCTGGCTTTGACCGCTATTATCAAATCGTTAAGTGTTTCCGTGATGAAGACTTACGTGCCGATCGCCAACCAGAATTTACTCAAATCGATATCGAAACCTCATTTATGACGGCGGATCAAGTTCGTGCGGTTACTGAGCAAATGATTCGTGAGATGTGGTTGGAGCTATTGGATGTTGATTTGGGTGAGTTCCCCGTCATGCCGTATAGCGAAGCGATTCGTCGTTTTGGTAGTGATAAGCCTGATTTGCGTAACCCAATGGAACTGGTTGATGTAGCGGATTTACTGAAAGACGTCGATTTTAAAGTTTTCTCTGGTCCTGCCAATGATGAAAAAGGTCGTGTTGCTGCGCTTCGCGTCCCTGGTGGTGCAGCGCTATCGCGTAAGCAAATTGACGAATACACCGCGTTTGTCGCTATTTATGGCGCGAAAGGTTTAGCGTGGTTGAAAGTCAATGATCGCGCTGCTGGTTTGGAGGGGATCCAATCGCCAGTCGCTAAATTCCTAAATGCAGAGATTGTGCAAACTATTATTGAGCGTACTCAAGCAGAGAATGGCGACATCATTCTTTTTGGCGCAGATAATGCCAATGTTGTCGCGGAAGCGATGGGTGCTTTACGTCTTAAAGTAGGCAAAGATTTGGCCATCACCAACGGGGCAACTTGGGCACCATTGTGGGTTGTTGATTTCCCTATGTTTGAAACCGACAGCGAAGGCAATGTTGCGGCAATGCATCACCCATTCACTGCACCATTGAATATGACGGCAGAAGAATTAAAAGCCAGCCCAAGTAATGCGTTGTCTAATGCTTACGATATGGTGTTAAACGGCTATGAAGTCGGTGGTGGCTCTGTTCGTATTCATGATGCGACCATGCAATCAGCGGTATTTGATTTGCTGGGTATTGATGAGCATGAGCAACGTTTGAAGTTTGGCTTCTTGTTGGATGCACTAAAATACGGCACACCACCACACGCTGGCCTTGCGTTTGGTTTAGACCGTTTAGTGATGCTGTTGTGTGGAACGGAAAACATCCGCGATGTGATTGCTTTCCCGAAAACGACCGCAGCGGCTTGTTTATTGACGGATGCTCCAAGTGTCGCTAACCCAGCCGCTCTTGAAGAATTAGCGATTGCCGTGAGGGCAGCTAAAGAAAAAGCACAGTAAACGATGGTTGTTTGATGATAAGAAGAGGGTGGCTTTGAGCCGCCCTTTTTTATCGTAGAAATGATCCGTTAAGCTCACGAACAAGCCTTATCGTCGCTAATAAGCATCCACATTTGATGAGGGTTTGCTACAATGGCGCGCTTTTTAGTTTTAATAGGAAACCTCCCCGTTGGCTCAGATGTATTTTTATTACTCCGCAATGAACGCGGGTAAATCAACCACCTTGCTGCAATCGTCGTTTAACTACCAAGAGCGGGGAATGACTCCGGTGATTTTTACTGCCGCGATTGATAACCGCTTTGGTGTTGGTAAGGTCAGCTCGCGTATTGGCCTTGAAGCGGATGCTCATCTGTTTGATGACACCACCGATTTATTGCACGCGATCACTCAATTAAATACCGAACAGAAACGCCATTGTGTACTGGTTGATGAATGCCAGTTTTTAACTCGCGAGCAAGTGTATCAGTTAACGGAAGTGGTCGATAAGTTAGATATTCCGGTACTTTGCTATGGTTTGCGTACCGACTTTTTGGGTGAGCTGTTCGAAGGAAGTAAATACCTGTTATCGTGGGCGGATAAATTGATTGAACTGAAAACCATTTGTCACTGTGGCCGCAAAGCGAATATGGTGATCCGTACCGATGAGCACGGTCAGGCTATTTGTGAGGGTGACCAAGTCGATATTGGTGGTAATGATCGCTACGTCTCGGTATGCCGTCAACATTATAAACAAGCGCTTGGGCGTTGAGTTCTGTTCGCGATATTCCTTGCCGTCAATCATCTCAGTAGACGAGGGGCAAGCCTTCATTTGCCCCTAATATACCCTTCCTACTTAAAGCTGCAGCGGTGTTGGCTACGTTCGTTCACTCCAATCACATAGTTTGCCTATGCTCATGGGGATTTACTCACTTGCCGCCTACCTGCAACTTCAACTCGTTTGGGTATAATGAATGTTTAAAACAACCGCTTAAGGGCTTGATAAGCTTGCTGTACTTCATCTGGGATCGATTGGGGAACCTGAAAACCCTGCGCAGGGTAATCCAACAAACGTTGAAAATCGTCCAGTAAGGCGTGGAGTACTACATCGAGCGTCAGGGATTCGGTCAAGTAACCAAAAAAATCTCCGCCAGAAGAGGTCACTTGCAAAGACGTTAACGTTGCTGGCCACTGTTTAGTAAAGGTCGCGAAAGCGCGTCGCTCCATATATGGTTTATGCACAATCAGTAAACGTTGAGCCTGAATACCTTTCTCACTGAGCAATTGATGACTCAAACACACATTCTCACCACTATGGGTGGCTCGGGTTTCTAATAAGATCGCAGAACTGGGTAAGCCGCACTCTTTAGCGACCATCGCGAATGTTTCAGCTTCACTGTACTCAAATAAATCTTCCGTAAAGCGCCCTTTATCCCCAGAAAAAAGCACCCACGGTGCTAGTCCTCTTTGGTATAAATCCGCGGCCACTTCGGCAACGCGTATATCATTACTACCAGGGACAACGATCACATCAGCAGGTTTTAACTCGTGTCCCATTTGCATAAACTGCCAGAGAGTTTCTAAATGTTGATAAAGACGTTTACTCATAACCGTGCAGCGCCTCTAATGTATTAGCGTAGTGAAAATGAAATCCCATCGTGATCAGCTTATCACTGACAATTCGTTTATCGGGTAAATGAACAATCGGTGGTAACGGATGAGGTGATTGAACCGCAGACAAAGCCGCTCGGTAAAACTCCGCTTTACTGACCGTTGTCGGCATAGTGACATTGATAATGTGGTTGTTAATCTCACTCAGCGAAAAAGTAATCGCTTGTAAAACATCATATTGATGGACCATATTGGCGGGCGCTTGATCGCTGACTTGAGAAAGACGAAGCGCAAAGCGAGCAGGGTGGCGATTGGGACCGATTAACCCACTGCAACGCAAAATAGCATACTCGATACCGCTATCGATAACGGCTTGTTCGGCGCAGAGCATGATTTTGGCTTTCTCTGAAAACATAGGGTTTTGTTCACACTGAACCAAAGAGGCATCTTCTTCACGCATCGTTTTTGCTTGGTCAGGATAAACACTGGTTGAGCTGATCATGATAATTTTGCGAATGCCCGCTTGTTGTGCTGCGTTAACTAACGTTTGCCAGCTTGCTTGGTAGTCGGTGCCGTGGCCTTTGCGAAAACCGGGAGGAAAACAGCCAATCAACGCATCGCAGCGAAAGTTTAAGAGCGCTTCGACAAGCTGGGGGGCATCTGGTAACTGACAAACAAACCCCTCCACACCTTGTGCGTGCAATTGCTCAACGCCTGATAGGCTGGTGCGGCTGGCACAAACGTAATAATTTTGTTGTTTGAGATGTTGAATCAGTGGTTGGCCCAGCCAACCTGCACCGATAATGGCGATACGTTGCATACAATTACCTGTTGGATAGTGGTTATTAGGAGCTTGTCACTGAGAGAGCAATAACGTTAACTCCAAAACCACCGTGAATGATGAGCCGAAAGTTAACGTTATTATCGCATGGTTTGATGGAAGAAGATTAAGCGTGAGTTAACACGTGCAAAAGACGTTGGGTAAGTTCGGCCATTTCAATCCCTTCGTGAGTCAAATAACCACCATCGGGTAAGCTGCATAAGCCTTTTTCATGAAGTCGCTGTGCAGCGGCTTGGAGTGCTTCTGGAGCATCGCTGTGTACTTTTATACCCGTTGCTGCGCTGCTGACATCAAATTGAATAAGCAGGTTTAATTCATCAAGGTGCTGTGGAGAAAATTTCATCGTAAACCCTTACTATGGTTGATTTAAATTCACCTTAATCGGCGAAAGAAAAAGACGCAATCACAAACATAGAGAACTGTTATCTTAATCCATTATGGGCTTTTTTTATGCAGTTAAAGGAAGGAGAAAGAAGCTGAGTGAGGTAGTCTTTAAAACATTTTTAGTAAACATCAATAATACCCCTTGAACAAAAAAGGAAATGGAGCGATTATCCGCCACTCTTTTACCTGTATCAAAATGTAACATTAATTATGGATCTGAACCAGTTCGACTCTCTGCTTCCTCCACAAATGGCGGAACGTGCTGCCGTCACCGGAGAAAGCAAAGCCACTAAACCTATGTATAAATCGTTTTTACTGGCGATTTCTGCAGGTATTCATATTGGTATCGCTTTTGTGTTTTACACCGTGGTTACTACGGGCGCACAAGATATTCCTTACGGTATTGCTAAGCTGATTGGCGGGATAGCCTTTAGTCTTGGATTGATTTTGGTGGTGATTACGGGGGGAGAGCTCTTTACCAGCTCTGTATTGACCTTGGTCGCCAAAGCGAGTGGGAAAATTTCTTGGCCACAGTTAGTCAAAAACTGGATCGTGGTCTATTTTGGTAACTTATGTGGTTCTGTTTTATTGGTTGGGATCATGTTATCAACCAAGCAGTTTATGGATGATGGCGGACAACTCGGTTTAAATGCAATGGCGATTGCCGAGCATAAGCTGCATCATGGTTTTCTGCAGGCTTTTTCTCTTGGTTTGATGTGCAATATTTTGGTTTGTTTAGCCGTATGGATGACTTTCAGTGCTCGCTCTTTAACAGACAAAGTCATGGTACTCATTTTACCCGTAGCGATGTTTGTTTCTTCTGGGTTTGAACACTGTATTGCTAACATGTATCAAGTGCCGTTAGCCATTGGTATCAAATACGTTGCCCCTGAGGCTTTTTGGCAGATGACTGGGGCGAATATCGCCCAGTATGCCGACTTAACCATGATGAACTTCATTGTCGATAACTTAATTCCTGTTACCTTGGGCAATATTGTCGGTGGTGGTGTGTTTGTGGGGATTTGGTATTGGTTAATTTATCTCAAAGAGTAGGTTTTTATCGTTGGGCTGGTTATCCACATTTTCTGTGGATAAGTGCTTTCAAACTCAGTGCGTAACATTAACTGAATGATTTTTCGTATAAATGATGCACGATATTCGTGCAGTGATAGCTCGGCTAAGGTGCAGCGGCAGCGATGAGTATGAATGTGATGTTGTCGTGGCGGCGCAAACGGAGCTGGCGTAATGATTAAATTACGGTATGATCTTGGGCTTAAAAAAAGCGGAGAATATTATGTCTAATTCACTTAGCGCGGAGCAAATCGCGGCCGTCAATCAGTATGATTCTGAACAGCGTTTAACGTATTGCATTAAGCACATTGTTGCTAATCAGCAAGTCTGGATTTTAAAAGACCAAGATGGCTGTGTGATGCTCAATACTGAAGACGAAGAGTGTGTGCCCGTTTGGCCGCATCGTGAGCTAGCCGAGGCGTGGGCCACTGGCGAGTGGGCAGAGTGTGAAGCTCAGTCTATTCCTCTTAATCAATGGCGCAGTCGCTGGACTCCTGGATTGGCAGATGATGATCTTTCGGTTGTAGTTTGTCCGAATGAGAATGAAGAAGGGGTGGTCTTATTTCCCGATGAATTTGATAGGGAATTGAATAAGCAAAAGTCCGCCCAATAAAGTGAGTTAGAGAACAAAGGCCCAATGATTTGGGCCTTTTGCTTATTCGAGTAGGCATTCAATCGTTGATCTTAACCGCTCAATGATACTTTATGTTACCGGCTAAGCCGTTACTTAAAGTTTGGCGCTTTTTGAAAATGGCTTTCAATCATCCGTTGAGTGATGGGGTGCTGGGGATCAGCTAAGACTTGTAAAGTGTTACCTGACTCAACAACTTCACCTTCATGCATGACCATGATTTTATCCGTGATATGTTTAACAATGCCAATATGTTGCGAAACATAAATAAAAGACACGCCCATTTCTTCTTGTAACTCTAAGAAAAGGTTGATGATTTGTGATCGCATGGCCATGTCTAAACCGTTTAATGCTTCATCGGCAATGATCACCGAAGGTTGCAAAATCAGCGCCCGAGCCAAACAAACCCGCTGTTTTTGCCCAGTGGCTAACATTTGTGGATAAAAGTAAGCATGTTCTGGAAGCAGTCCTACGCGCAGCAAGGTGTCTCTCACGCGATTCATCCGTGCTTCTGGTGTCATGCTGGTATTACGTTTCAGCGGGCCTTCTAAAATTCTACCTATTTGTAGGCGCGGATTTAGCGAGGTATTTGGATCTTGAAAAATCATCCGAATTAATTTGCAACGTGTACTGTAATCTTGATGTGCTAGACGCTCACCATTGACCAAAATTTCGCCGCTGGATGGCTCGACTACGCCCGCTAACATACGTGCAAGAGTCGATTTACCTGAGCCATTTTGACCGATGAAACCAATAGTCTGTCCAGCCTCTAAGCTAAAACTCACTGGCTTGACCGCATGGTGAATGGTTTTACGAAACAGACCAGAGCGATTCACAAAATCTTTGGATAACTGATGAACTTCTAGCAGTGAAGCACTCATGATTATGGCTCCATATTCAGTGGAAAATGACAAGCAAACTTATGGCTTTTAATGAATCGAGTGGCAGGCACTTCGACACATTGACGCTGAGCATAAGGACAACGAGGTCCTAAGCGACAGCCGATCGGGAGATGTTGCAATGGGGGAATGGAGCCTGGCAATGATTGCAGCTTCTGTTTGTGAGGTATCCAATCACTGAAATCGGGCATCGCTTTGAGAAGCGCAACGGTATAAGGGTGCTTAGGCTCAGTCATGATCTTAGGTGTATCGGCGGATTCCACGGATTGACCACAATACATAACAGTGATGCGCGTTGCCCATTGGGTAATGGTGGTTAAGTCATGGCCGACTAACAAAATAGAGGTATTATTGACTTGGTTCATCCGACTGAGTAAACGTAAAATTTGTGACTGAGTAATGGGGTCCAAGTCATTTGTCGGTTCATCGGCAATCAACAATTTCGGTTTTGCTGCAATCGCCATGGCGATCATCACTTTTTGGCATTCACCATCGGTTAGCTCATAAGGGTAGCTTGCCATGATTTTACGATGGTCTTTAATACCGACTTTATGCAGTAAAGCAATGGCTTGTTTTTTCCGCCAAGTAAAACGCTCCCACCAACGCCCTTCAAAGGTACGCGAGGGGATGGATTCAATCAACTGTTCACCGACTTTATCAGAGGGGTCAAGGCAGGTTGAGGGTTCTTGAAAAATCATGGCAATATCACGAGCAATGACTCGTCTGCGTTCACGGGGGGTCAGTTGGAGCAGATCAATATTGCCAAGACGCATCCTATCGGCAGTAATTCGCCAGTTATCTTTGCTCACCCCCACAATGGCTTTAGCGACTAAGCTTTTACCTGATCCAGACTCGCCAACTAAACCTCGAATCTCGCCTTCATTCATGGTTAAGCTCATACGGTCGACCGCTTTAACTAACCCTTGCGGCGTATCAATTTCAATCGTGAGATGGCGAATATCTAACAGCGGCATTATTCCACTCCTGCATTTAAGGCTTGACGGACGCCTTCACCGACTAAGTTAATCATCACCACAGTAAACATAATCGCGATGCCGGGTAGCGTCACCGTCCAAGGTGCTAAGTAAATCAGCTCCACAGAATCACCGAGCATGGCTCCCCATTCGGTACTGGGTGATTGAGCGCCTAAACCTAAAAAACCGAGGGCTGAAATATCTAAAATCGCCACCGACAGCCCTAATGTGATCTCGGCGGCAATGACCGGTAGTACGTTAGGTAATATGGAATACCACAAGAGATAAATATCACTCGCTCCATCAAGGCGAGCGGCCAAAATATAATCTTTCTCTACCTCGTTATGTACTGCGATATAGACTGAGCGAACAAAACGCGGGATCAGGGCTAAGCCGATAGCCAATAAGACATTAAATTCGCCAGGCCCTAAGAAAGCGACGAAGATTATTGCCAGTAGCAAGGAGGGAATGGACATGACCGTATCTAATAAATGATTGAGGGTGCTTGAGAGCAGCCCTTTGGTCATGCCCGCTAAAATACCAATTAAACATCCGATGAGCGCTGCGATAAAGGTGATCAATAATGCAGAACCCAAGGTTGAGCGAGATCCATCAATCAGACGAGATAAAATATCACGCCCGAAATCATCAGTGCCTAAAAAGAATTTGACGGTCCCACTGGGATCCCAAGATGGCGGCATTAATAATTCTCCTGACTGACTATGAGGATCGTGTGGTGTGATCCAATAAGAAGTCAGCGTGAGAAAAAGAACGATTAATAAACACCATAACCCAAACATAGCGAGATTATTGGCTTTAAAACTCCGCCAAAAACGCTCAAATTGGGTCGGGATGTGCTCTTCTTGGTAAATACTATTTGTTAGCATACCACTCTTTCCTTATCAGAGGGTTGACGAGGGTTCCGACGAGGTCTGATAAAATATTGGCGGTTAATACCAATACACCAATCACAATTACCCCGGCTTGCATAGATACGTAATCCTTGTTGGAGAGCGCTTCCAGCAGCCAGCGGCCGATGCCAGGCCAGTTAAAAATCGATTCGGTAATGATCGCCAGCGTCAGCATACTGGAGAGTTCAAAACCAAATTTAGGGATAATTGGTGGAATCGCGTTAGGCAGAACATGTTGGGTAATGATCCGATAATACGATAGCCCCTTAATACGAGCGGCACGAATATAGTTCTGAGCCATCACATCAGAGACAGATGCACGCATTAATCCGATCACTTGCGTGGTTGGCGCTAGAGCCAGCACTAAGCAAGGTAAAATCATATGCTCAATCACACTTTGTAGTGCATAGTGGCGATCCGGCCCTTGCGCAAGAAAGGCATCTATTAATGCAAAGCCAGTTATGGGTTGGATTTGATAAAGTAAATCATAACGTCCGGCAACAGGCAGTGCTTCATAATTGAGTGAGAATAACATGATCATCATCAGCGCGACCCAAAAAATCGGAGCCGAATAACCAGAGATTGAGGTAAAAGAAATTGCCGTATCCACCCATTTTCCTTGCTTCATACCAGCAATGGTGCCGACAGGAATTCCAATCACAAGCGCTAGGGTAAAGGCAATTAAACACAGTTCTAAGGTGGCTGGAAATACGAGCAATAGTTCGTCTATGATCGGCGTGCCATTTTTATTGACGCCAAAATTTAAACGAGCCAGTTCTTGCACATAAGACCACCAGCCTAGCCAGTAATTATCTTGTATCGTATGAGAGCTCGGATCTAATCTGAGTAAGCTATAACCGACTAAGGTTAAAATAAATAAAGTCACCACAAAGAGGTTAAAGCGACGAAACGTATAGTTAAACATTATTCACTTATCCTCTCGATGGTATTGAAAGGTTGCACATTAAATGGACTCAGTTGAAAACCCGATAGTGATGTCGTGTACGCTTTAAATTGTTTGCCATGCGCTAAAGGAATAATTGGAAACTCTTGATTCAGTATATTTTGCGCTTGGGTGTAGAGGTTAAGCCTATAGCGTGGTCGCTCGACTTCTCTTGCTAGATCAAGTAGGAAATCAAAGTCATCATTGCACCACATGGCGACATTAAGACCTGCCCGATTCGCACTACAAGAAAGTAAAGGACGTAAGAA
Source organism: Vibrio sp. A8-1 (assembly GCF_013048685.1). Taxonomy (NCBI): domain Bacteria; kingdom Pseudomonadati; phylum Pseudomonadota; class Gammaproteobacteria; order Vibrionales; family Vibrionaceae; genus Vibrio; species Vibrio sp. A8-1. The sequence goes on along the minus strand of NZ_VHTC01000006.1, from coordinate 41,986 downwards.
ATTGTCCGGATCGCTTGTGTGTCCAATCCAACCTGTCAGCAGTAAATCGACTTCTGTACGTTGTGGCAGTTCACCTCGTTGTAGGCGATCTTCAGCCACCAAGTGCAGTGTAATACCAACCTCGGCCAACTGAGTCTGGATTAATTCTGCGGTTTTTCTTGGACTAGGATTATAAGCCCGAGGTTCATTTGGAACCGACATGGTGAGCTCTAATCCTGAGGTAACGCCAGCTTCACGTAATAGAGCGAGCGCATAGTTACGATCATAGCGAATTTGTACCGTATCTTTTTGATAAGCCCATGAGCTTGGCGGTAGTAGGTTATAGGCGATGCTGCCGGTACCGTAGTACACCGAATCTAAGATATTTTGTCGATTGATCGCAAAATTAAGCGCTTTACGTACCCGAACATCATTCAGCGCTGGATGTGAGGTATTCACTGCAATAAAAGCAATATTCATCGCCGGCTTAGATTTGAGAGTGAGGTGTGGCTGATTTTCGATGATTGGCAGTTGACTGGCGATCGGTGACGTTAACACATCACACTCGTGACGCAGTAACTTAGCCAGCGTTCCGGTACCGCGTTGGGAAATATCAAACACCACTTGCTGCATTTTCGCCGGTCCATTCCAATAGTGTGGATGGCGACGTAAACGAATCAGATCAAGAGGTTGATACTCATCCAAATAGAACGGCCCAGTACCGACGGGATGGGTATCAATATTCGCTAATTGATTACTGGCTTGCAGTTGTTGTGCATATTCCGCCGAGAGGATGACCGCGTGCGCTGTAGAGATATTGGCTAAAAAGGTATTATCTGGTCGAGTCAGAGTAAACTTTACCGTATTAGCATCTAACGCCTCGACCTCTTTGAGAGTATTCGTGATGTTTAAGCTCGTAAACCAAGGATAACTTGCATTATTGATGCTATGAAATGGATGCGTAGGATCGATGATACGTTTGAAACTAAAGACCACGTCTTCTGCATTCAGTGCGCGGGTTGGAGTAAACCAGCGCGTGGTTTGAAACTCAACGCCGGAACGCAGGGTAAAAATATACTCGGTGCCTTGATTAGTCGCATACCACTCACTGGCTAAGCTAGGTTGAATAAAATGAGAATCAGGATCGATGGTGAGCAAGCTATTATACAATTGTGGACTTAAAGCTTCGGAAGTGATGCCACTATCAACCAACTGAGGGTTAAATGTACTAGGGCTACCTTGTCCACAATAGACAAATCCAGATTGGCGGATTTGATGATGTTCGATACTTTCACCACATCCAATTAGCAACATTAGGCCAGATAAGCCTATGGTGTATCGTAATAAACTATTCATAATAGAAGTGCGCATGTGAGCAACGAGGCTAAGCAATATCCCTTTATTCTACTTGAAGTTGTCGTACTATCATACCCAAGTAAAGCGAAGAGCCTCTTTTCTGTGAAAATTGCTGGGTTAGCGAAGAACGCTATAGTATTCGATATTAATCTTGAGCAATCGACATCGATGTTAAGCGCTAATAACATCATCGTGAAGGTTCATCACTCCTCTAGATTTGATTGCTTTTCGGTATCGGTCATCACAGTATAGCGGAATAATTTTATCCTTGAGCTAAACCAAACATCCAACGAGTAGGTAACAATGACGAGTAATTTAACCTGTCCATGGGCACTAAAGCATCCTCTTGAGCGTGAATATCACGATACGGAATGGGGCAGGCCAGCCTATCTGGATCGGGTTTTGTTTGAATTTATCACTTTAGAAGGCGCTCAGGCTGGGCTTAGTTGGTTAACGGTATTAAAAAAACGTCAGGCTTATCGACAAGCGTTTGCCAATTACGACTTGAGCGTGTTAGCTCAATACGATGATGCTGATGTTGAAGCGATCATGAGCCAGTTTGATGTGATTAAACATCGTGGAAAAATAGCGTCGGTGTTTACTAATGCTCGTGCTGCGATAGCGATACAGAAAGAATGTGGGTCATTGAGCGATAAATTATGGTCTTTTGTTGGCGGAGAGCCGAAGATCAACCACTGGCAAAGCGCAGATCAAGTTCCGGCTTACAGTGATGAGTCGAGTGCAATGAGCCACTATTTAAAGCAACACGGGTTTAAATTTGTCGGACCGACGACGTGCTATGCTTTTATGCAAGCGGTAGGTATGGTTAATGATCACCTTTTGAATTGCCCATGCCGATAACTAAAATGTTCAGTTATCGGCAAAACAAGCGTTCAGCAACGAGAGTCCAATACGGTTTGATAGCGTGCAAACCCTTGTTCAAGATCAGCAATTAAATCTTCTACCGCTTCTAAGCCAATATGTAAACGAATTAAAGTCCCGTCAAAATTGGGTCGAGAGACACTTCGTAACTGGGTAAAGCTTTTCGGTTCATTCGCTAAAATTAAGCTTTCAAAGCCACCCCAAGAATAACCCATACTAAAATGTTGCATGCCATCGAGCAGAGCGGTGGTTGCACGAGGATAGCTGGTTTTAAGAACAAACGAGAAAAGTCCGTTGCCACCAGTGAAATCACGTTGGAAAAATTCGTGTCCTGGACAACTGGCGAATGCCGGATGACGAACCTCATCCACTAAAGGATGAGTGGCTAACCAATTGGCCACCGCAAGGGCATTTTGTTGATGTTGCTGTAAACGGACCGCTAAGGTTCTTAATCCACGAAGACCTAAATAAGCATCATCAGGTGAAATGCATTGGCCCATTAAATAGCTATTTTCACGTAATTGGTCCCAATATTCCGCTTTAGCAACGGCAGTACCAAGCATCACATCGGAGTGGCCTACAATGTATTTGGTCGCCGCTTGAATCGATATGTCAACACCATGTTGTAACGCCGCAAACTGAATACCCGCAGCCCACGTGTTGTCCATCATCACAATGATATTTTGTTGATGAGCAATGCGAGCCAAGGTGGGAATATCTTGAACTTCCATGGTGATAGAGCCTGGTGACTCGGTAAATAAAATCTTGGTATTAGGTTGGATAAGAGCGCTGATCCCTTCACCAATCATCGGGTCATAATACGTCGTTTCAACCCCAAATTTTTTGAGTATGGTGTTACAAAAATCACGCGTTGGTTCATAACAGGTATCGACCATTAATAAGTGATCGCCGGATTGAACAAAGGCCAGAATTGCGTTACTGATCGCCGCAGCACCACAAGGGTAGAGGGCGCAACCTGCACCGTCTTCTAATTCACTCATCGCTTCTTGAAAGGCGAAATGAGTAGTGGTTCCTCGGCGACCATAAAAAAGAGTCTTATTGGCTCGATTCACAGTCGCGTGATGCTTATCGGCAACCGTATCAAAAACAATGGTTGATGCGCGTTGAACCGGAGGGTTGACACTACCTTGTGTCCATTTTTTATCTCGACCAGCAGTGATCAATTGAGTTTTTTTATTGTGTGACATGTCAGAGTCCTTGTCTAAAGTTTCCTAGTCGATTACAGAAGAGGATTGAACAGATAAAATACCCGCTCTAAAAAGCGATGCCCTAATGACCGCTTCTCCCACTCACTGGCTTGGACGGCTTGAGATTGGTCGATATAACTTTGTTGTTGCCAATACAATTGTTGAGTGAACTCTTGATCATCAACGGCTAGCGTGACTTCAAAATTAAGCCATAAGCTGCGCATATCAAGATTAACGGTGCCTACTAAACAGAATTTTTGGTCAATAACGACCGATTTAGTATGCAGTAATCCACCATGAAATTCGTAAATAGTGACGCCTGCTGCAAGCAACTCTTCGTAAAATGAACGAGAAGCCCATTGCACCATCATTGAGTCATTTTTTTGCGGAATAATCAATTCAACCGTGATCCCACGTTGTGCCGTCATTTTTAACGTGGCCAATAAATCAGCACTTGGCACAAAGTAAGGCGTGGTAATCCGTACGGATTGATTTGCTTGATGCATGGCAAGAATCAACACTTGTAAAATCAAATGCTCCGGCATTCCCGGTCCGGATGGCACGACTTGTATCGGGTGCTGGGGTTGGCTTGTATCGAGTTGGCATTCAGGAACATTAGGTAGCATCCGCGACCCAGTTTCTACCTCCCAATCCCAACAATGGATAGCTGAGAGGACATTAACGGTAGGCCCAGTGATACGTACCATAATATCAATCCATTGCCCGACGCCGGAGTCTTGCTTGAAAAACGCAGGGTCGACCATGTTCATTGAGCCAGTGTAAGCAATGCTATCATCGATAACGATAATTTTACGGTGCTGACGAAGATCTAAACGGCGAAATAGCATCCGCCAAGGACTGACTTGCAACGCTTCAACGACATGAATGCCAGAACTGCGCATTAATTTGTACCAATGACTACGGAAAAATTTCGGGCTTCCTGCGGAGTCGAGCAATAGTTTTACATCGACGCCGCGTTTAGCCGCCTGAATTAAAGCCGAGCCAACGGCATCAGCCAGACCGCCGGGATACCAGATATAAAACTCCATGCGAATATTATGTTGCGCTTTTTCGATATCAGCGATGATCGAATGGAGGATTTCATTAGGCGAGTTTTGCAGTGAGAGTGTATTGCCGCTTAACGCCGGAATTCCCATGCGACGGTTGCACAGCTCATCAATTTTATAAATATGAGCGCCCATGGTTTCAGGCATATGCGCTTGGCAATCATTGAGCGAACGAAACCATTCACCAAACGGTTTAAACATCTCTTTTGCTCGTTCGGCTCTGGTTCGGCCAAGGTTCAGCTCCCCGAACATGAAGTAACAGATCACGCCGACAATAGGAATGATGTAAATGATCATTAACCAAGCGAGAGAGACGCTCATGGCCTTACGTTTAAGAACAACGCGCAGAGTGACCCCGGCGACCAGTAGCCAATAAATCACGATGCTTGCTAACGTTAAAAAGTGATAAATCTTATCCATATACTCACGGTATTGATTGTTGTCTATGTGGATAGTAAAGGGAAAGCGTCAGAGAAGGAAGGATTGAAAGGTGATATGAAACAGAACTGTACAAAAAAGTGATCGTTAAAAGAAGAATGCGGTGGAGGAACCTAAGATGATCAATGGGTCGAACAAAAAAGCACCAAACAGACAAAAGAGGCTTTATCTTGGTGTTTATTTAGAGCGTTCGGACTTCCAATTTTATAATTAAACTGTTTTACTTGCTATATCCACGTTGATAGTCGTGCTTTGTTTTGGTGTATATTTTTTTGTACACACTAAGGGCGGTTAGCGCGTTTACAATAACATGATGGTATCTATTTATGGCGAGTAGTTCTCGAGGCCAATTCACCTCCCGATTTGGTTTTATTATGGCAGCAGCAGGTTCTGCAGTCGGTTTGGGTAATGTTTGGGGGTTTCCGACTCAAGCTGCGAGTAACGGCGGTGCAGTTTTTTTAATCGTCTATTTACTGATGGTGTTTTTATTGGCGTTTCCTATGCTGGTGGCCGAATTGACCGTAGGGCGTTATGGGCAATCTAACCCGATACGCTCGTTTCGTTCGGTATGGCCAAAAGGCAAGTTCGGTGCCATCTTACTTGGCGTTATCGGCATGGTCGTCGTCTCTTTAATTCTCAGTTTTTACGCGATTGTTGCTGGTTGGTTATTAGGGTCATTATTTGGCAGCAGTTTAGAATTGGTAGGCATAGAGAGTGCTAGCCAATGGTTAACCACTTTTAGTACCGAACGTAACTTAATTCTGATGATGGCTTTTATGGCTCTGACCATGTTTGTGGTCAGTAATGGCGTCGCAAATGGGATTGAAAAGTGGTCGACTCGTCTGATGCCTCTGCTATTTATCCTATTTGGTTTATTGACGGTGTATATTTTCACTCAGCCAGGCGCATGGGATGGGTTAACCATGTACTTAGTACCCGATTTCAGTCATCTGACACCGCAACTGATTGTCAGTGCGATGGGGCAAGCGTTCTTTTCTCTCTCATTGGGTGTGTGTGTGATGACCACTTATGGCTCTTATCTGAAGAAAGAGACCAACATCCCTAAAACGGCCGCTCAGGTAGCACTGATTGATACTGGTGTTGCTTTTATTGCTGGTTTGATGATCTTACCTGCGATGTTTGTGGCTAAACATAATGGCGTAGAAATTTTTTCTGCCTCGGGTGAGTTACTCAATTCAGATACCTTGGTGTTTACGGTTTTACCTGCCATGTTTGATACCATGGGCACCGTCGGGACATTAATCGGTTTAGTGTTCTTCTTATTGATGGTCATTGCTGCCCTGACTTCATCAATATCCATGCTTGAAGTGCCCGTGGCGTGTGCCACTGAAGAGTTGCAGCAGAGCCGCCGCTCGGCGGTGTTGTGGATTGGCGGTTTAGTTACGTTGTTTTCAGCGGTGATTGTCTTTAATTTCTCGGCGTTATTTGGTCTGGTGATTCAGTTTACTACCGTTTATTCACAACCAATTATTGCTCTCTTGATCACTTTAATGGTCGGGTGGATTTGGCATCGTAATCACATTCTCAATGAGTTAAAGCAAGGTTATCCAGAAATAGAACAAAGCTGGTTTTGGAAAATTTGGCCTACGTATGTGCGTATCGTCTGTCCGGTGTTGATGTTATTGGTCTTTTTTGCCTAATTAACCTGCTTAATTTTCGCCCCAAACACCGTCTGCCATGACGGTGTTTGCGTTTACGGGGCATTGAATAAGTGATTATGAACTTTCAGCATTTGCTGACGTCTAGCTACCACTCCACTTTGTTCGCGATAGAAGCCATCGGTTTCGCTTATTAACTAAACCTAGGTGAAACTTAGCCGTTGCTTTATGATCCTCGGTCTCAATTTATTTTTCATCTACAGTCTGAAGTCGCCGTAGGTGAATATCGTTTTTATTCGGAAAATACCATGTTTGATATAGTTGTGACGCATACGGATTTTTTAGTCGTTAATAAACACCCTAATGTTTCTGTTCATAAAGATGATGGGGAGACGATGTTGCTGCATGAAGTCGGGCAGCAAAGTGGCGATACACAACTGTATTTGGTGCATCGCTTAGATAAAATGACCTCTGGTTTGCTACTGCTCGCCCGCAATGCAGCGGCAGCCAGTGAATTGTCGCAGGCTTTTGCTAAGCGAAAGATTGAGAAATATTATCTCGCGATAGGTGCCAAAAAACCGAAGAAGAAACAAGGGTTGATCAGTGGTGATATGCAACGTTCACGTCGAGCCAGTTGGAAACTCGTACCAACTTATGATAACCCAGCCATCACACAATTTTTCTCTTTACCGGCTGAGCCAGGCGAGCGGCTGTTTTTATGTAAACCGCACACTGGCAAAACCCACCAAATTCGAGTAGCACTCAAATCGATAGGCTCGCCTATCGTCGGTGACCCTATTTATTTGCCGACTAGCCAAGCGGATCGTGGGTATCTGCATGCTTTTGCTTTGCGTTTTTCTTTTCAGGGCACACACTTTGAGTTTGTTTGTGATCCAAGAAATGCCCCTCTGCTGGGCGAAAAATGGTCTTCGCCTATGGTTAGTCAAGGTATTGATAACTGGATTAAACCTTGGAATATCCTCTGGCCGGAGATCAAAGCTCGCTGAGCGAAGTGTTGTGATTAGCCGCTATATTAACCGTTGAATAATTAACCGTTGAATAGTGTCGTTCTATTTCGACCAAAACGGATTGCCCATTAGTGACGCCGTCACCAATGGGTTGTGTCGGAACGTCTTAATGTGAGTTATTGGTTTTCTCTAATGTTGATAGTGTATGAAAACCAGAATAGAGCCGTGTTCCAGTCGTTATCCAACAAGCCGCTGCAAACAGATAGGCAATCAGTGAAAAATAGTCAGGAAAGAGACAAAATAGAACCAAACAAACGATCGTTTCTGTCCCTTCGGTTAATCCACTCATATAATACAAAGACTTATGCTGATAAACAGGGTTGATGATCCCGTGCTTGCTGGCCATGACGGCAAAAGCGAGAAAACTGCACCCAGTACCAATGAACGAAAAAATCAAAAAAGCGCCCGCAATGCTGTTGGCTTCTGGATTCACGAGAATAAAACCAAAAGGGATTAACGAATAAAACAGAAAATCTAAGCTAATATCGAGAAATCCCCCTGCATCAGTGAGTCCTTGAATTTGCGCTAATGCTCCGTCCAGCCCATCACAAAGCCGGTTAGCGAGGATCAGCCATAAAGCCAAAGTATACTGCTCTAATAATAACGCTGGAAAAGCCAAACACCCCAAAGCAAAACCGAAAAGTGTCACCTGATTTGCGGTCACGTTGAGTTCATCCAATTGTTCTGCCGCATAGGATAAGGGGCGGCGAATAACCGGGATAATGTAGCGATCAAGCATTGAGTTGCTCCTCAGGCCATTGGATTACACGATCACAGTGAAGCACATCTTCTTCATCATGAGTGACCATTAAGGTTGGAATTTGCGAGGCTTTTAACTGTTCAAATACCCACTGGCGAAATTGTATCCGTAGTGTTTTATCTAATTTACTGAATGGTTCATCAAGTAGCGCTAGGCGAGGTTGAGCGAGCAGCATACGCAGCAAACTGACTCTGGCTCTTTGTCCACCCGACAGTTGGTCTGGGAAAGACTCCGCTAACGCGAGTAATGATACGTTCTCTAAAGCTTGTTGTGCTTGTCGTTTGCGATGTTGGCCTTTGACTGCATTGGGTAAGGCAAAGGCTAAATTTTCCCACACATTCAGATGCGGAAATAGCAAATCATCTTGGAACAATAAACCAATTTGGCGTTGATGTGGGCGCAGCGTCGTTAGATCTTGTTGATTGAATGTCATCTCTCCACGATAACGAAAATCGGTGGGTAAATGTCCGGCAATAACATTGAGTAAGGTCGACTTACCACAGCCGCTTGGCCCCATTAGGCTGACGATCTCACTTCGATGAATGGTTAAATCAAAATGGCTTAGCAGTGGCTGGCCATCTGGCTTATATAGGGTAAGGTTTTTGAGATAAAAACTCATTAGTTAACGGCTTCTTGTTAAAGATTGAGGCTGAAAGGCGCGACTAAGAATAATCGCAAGCAAGAAAAAAATGAACGGTAACACGGCTTGCCAAAGAGCATAAATCGCCATTACCCGGCGGTCAAAACCACTGGATAGTGTCACCGCTTCGGTAGTAATGGTAGCGAAGCGACCGCCTCCAAGCATCAGCGTTGGTAAATATTGCGCTAAACTCACACTAACCCCTACCGCCCAAGCGTAGAGCATAGCCGGCCTTAATAAGGGGGCTTTAACTCTACAAAAGATAGACCAATCACTTTTACCTAAACTGGCGGCGATTTTATGGTAGTCAGCAGGGTAGCTTTTCCATGCCCCATCAAGCGCAAGATACACCAGCGGAAAGGCAAAGAAGAGATGCCCCCAAACGACCCATAAGACATAGTTTGAGCCTGAGATCAGTAAAGTGAGAATTTGTACGCCAAACAATAAAGAGAGTGCAGGGACTAGCATTGGCATGACAATCAAATAGGTCGGTACTGAGCGAGGCGAAGCTTGACGATACTCATGAGTGAGGACAGCAAAAAACAGTGCTAGGCTACCACTGACCAGCGCTAAACCAACACTTTGATAGAGAGCGGGGAGCATGGTTGGCCACTCCGCTAGCCAAAAACGCCAGCTGTATTCGCTGGGCCACAACTCAGGAAAACGCCAACGCTGAGCAATGCTCCATAGCATCATCAGAGGGAAAATACTCAAAGAAATAAAGCACACTAAACAGAGTAAGCTTTTTCCTGGTAAGAATAAGGCGTAACGGCCTGACCACATCCATTGACGGCATAAACCCAAGAGTATGCGTTCAATCAGTAACACCGATAGCAGCATGATACTCGCTAATCCTAAGAGCAGTAACGCGCCAGCGGCGGCGCGGGGAATTTGCTGCAGATCGGCATCACTGAACCATTGCCAGACTAAGACTGCGAAGGTCGGAGGGGTATTCGGACCTAAAATTAGACTGAGATCGACCACCGAAATACCGTAGCTAGTGACAGCAAATAAGGCAAAGCGCATTTTAGATAGCCATTGTGGAAAAACCAACTTACACCAAGCTTGACGAGGTGAGTAGCCGAGAGAGGCCGCAACGGTGAGTAAGGACGGAATGCGTAATTGTTGTACCACTGAGAGGCTCATCAAAAGTAGAAAAGGAACTTCTTTTAATGCTAAGGCGATAGTGAGTCCCAGCGCGTAGGGATCTTGAACTAGCCAAGTGGCACCTTGAGTGGAGGGTTGATAGCCCGACATGGCATGGATCAAACGCGAAACCATTCCTGTTGGTGCAAATAGGAAGGCAAAGCCAATCGCAAAAGCTACATGAGGAAGAGCAAGCAGCGCGGATAACGCATGTTCAACCCTTCGCCAATATGGAGAGTGCCAAAGCGAGGCTAAAATAGCAAAACTGATCGCTAAGGCAAGGTAGGTACTCAATAGGGTTGAGCTAAGCGAGAGCAGCAATGAACGTTCAATATTGGCATAGAGTATAACGAGCCATGATTAAGTTGTGTTAGCGGACTGTCATGCCTAAAGCGTATGCGATCATGAGCTAATCGCTAACCGAATTGTTTATGGGGTCAGATAGGGCATAAAACAATGGAGTGGTTATGGAGCAATTGGAGTTTTTCCAGATCCCAAGCCCTTGTGTGGGTGTCTGTAGCGTGGATGAAAAAGGCTATTGTCAGGGCTGTATGCGTAAAAGAGAGGAACGCTTTACGTGGTTAGATATGACGCCAGCTCAGCAACTGCATGTCATTCATCTTTGTCGGCAACGTTATCGGCGCAAACAACGATCGCAGCAAAGTCAAGCCAATAAGAGGATGGAAATGGCTAACGAGGATCGACAAAACGAACTGTTCTAGTCGCTCGGCTTCGTACTTTTAGGTGAATGACATTCGATGAACGGCGGTAAAAAGTGTCACATGAAATTCATTTCTAATCACACTATGGTTGGCAATACCCTAAGGACGACTATCTGCACATCCAATCGAGTTCGACGTTTGGCCTTCGCATCGGTAGGGTATCAGCAATAAAGTGGTTCGCGAGAGTCGGACTATTTATTATCCCAGTTATCGCTAACCCATCCACCGGCATGCTCATCAAAATGCAAACCTGAGAAAATCCGTTTCGGTTCTTGTTTCGGTTGACTGGTTTTGTTGTGAATTAATGTATTGATGTATTGCGCCATAGGATCGGCATTGGTGGGAGAGGTGTTGCGTTTTGCAACTTCTTTAATCATTTGCAGACGCGAAGTTGCGCTAGAGCGTTTCATGGAATAGCCTCCTAATGTGATGAAGATTACATTACAAGGTACGACCTGGTTAAATATTAGTCAACAAGTTCTGCGAGTATTTTAACTAAAGTATGATGATGATTGATCTTACCCCTTGATAAATAAGTCGCTTCTCCATCACCATAACACGCCCCTCTCCACCGATGAGATTCCAGTGGAGGGGAGGAGATGTCACCGAGACTTAATGGAGTAAGCGATAAAGCAAAGCAGAGACTGCCATCATGCCAATGGCAAATACAAAGTAAGTGCTTAGGTGTTTTTTATAACCAGTGAGAGCGTTAACACGATAGACGGCAATCATTGGCATGATAAATAAAATTAACGCGATAACGGGCCCAGATAACGCTTCCATCATACCTAAAATACTTGGATTGAGTATTGCCGCTACCCAAATAGTCACAAATAGAAATCCAATCCCTAATTTATTAGCCTGAGCGTAATTCAGAGAGCTGTGCTTAGTCAGTAATCCATTTAAGCTTTCACGAGCCCCTAAAAAATGCCCTAAGAAAGAGGAAGTAATCGCAATAAAAGCCACCAGTGGGCCGAGCGTTGCAATAAACGGATTATCAGTCGCGTTCGCTAAGTAAGACAAAATAGATAAGTTTTGCGTCTTAGCGTCAAGGAGTTGCTCTGGGGATAGCGTTAACACACATGAAAAAACAAACAGCAATACAAAAGCAATCAGCACTATGCTGGTGCGTTTTAGTATCTGTTCACTTTTCTTTAAGGCTTGTTGCCGATAATAGCGTCGCTGCTTATGAGCAAAACTCGAAATAGCCGCAGCATAACTGAATGAAAAAACAATCACCGGCACTGATAGCCAAGCGGTATGAATAAATTCCCCAGCACTCGGCAGAGCAAGAGAAGGCAGATGCCAGCGTGGAATTAAATAGAGTGATAGAGCGGCTAAAATGGCCGCGAGAGGATAAACCATGACGGCAAATGTGCGTAACATGATTTTTTCACCGCTGAGCATAATCGCAATCAAGCCACTGACAAGAACACCGGACAGTAACCAACGAGGCAGAGCGCTGAGCTGTGCTTGGTTAACCCAGAAACTATCAACAGTATTGGTCAGTCCCACGCCATAGATCAATAAGATAGGGAAAATAGACAGAAAGTATAACCAAGCAATGGCTCTGCCGGCCGTGACTCCAAAGTGTTCTTCAACCACATCCGTAAAGTCACTGTTAGGATGAGCAGAAGATAAAACGAATCTTGCTAGGCCGCGATGAGAGTAGTACGTCATTGGGTAGGCGAGAAGCGCCATAATCAATAACGGCCAAAACCCACCAAGCCCTAGATTAATGGGTAAAAAAAGAATGCCAGCACCGACGGCGGTACCAAATAAGCTGAGTGACCAATAAGTGTCATGTCGATTCCAGGCGGTCTTTTCTGGAGTGATGCTGAAATGCAATGTTTCTTGGGAGTCTTTCACTGAAATTAGAGCCATAAAGAAATGATAATGTGGTAAAACTTATCACATTTAGTGGATGAAGGCTTTTTGTGGTGGTGGTCACATTCACTGATTAATCCTAAGTTGCCGGCCCAATGGAACTATGTAAAAGTGAAAATATTGGTTTTTTATTCTAATTTAATTGTTTTTATTGGTTTTTAATTTCTATTTTAAGTTAATTTTTAGAGTTGTATGAATGTGAGAACGGCTGTTCTTGATGATTCAGATATCGAATCAATCTCTATTTATGTGTCGCTTGCAGATGGGTTGTTAACACGTTATAGCAAAGCTAAATCATTGATATTTAGTCGATGAAGAGTGGTTTTATTTTTACATTTGGCGCACAATCTGTTCACTCTTTCCTGCCTTTGTGTGACCTTACCATGATGGTTAAATTTCGCGCTGAATCGATTTTTGTATTAACAACATTGCTCGCCGCTGCGGGTTGGGTGTTTTCAAAACAAGCCATTGAAGAATTACCACCGTTTGGCTTTATTGGCTTGCGATTTATTACCGCTTCTCTGATTTTACTGCCGTTTTGTTTCCCTGCTTTAAAAAAAGCCTCTCGACAAGATTGTCTGCGCGCAATGGGGGTTGGCGTCTTTTTAGGGGGTTCGCTTTTTTGCTGGATACATGCGATTTCATTAAGTCCCACCTTGGGCGAAGGCGCATTCATCATGAGTTTGTCGATGCTATTTGTGCCTTTACTTGCTTGGCCGCTACACGGCAATCGACCGAATCGAGCTTTTTGGCTGGCTTTTCCAATTGCAGTATTAGGATTGTTTTTGCTCTCTTGGAATGGCGCTTGGCAAATTGCGGTCAATCAGTTGTGGTTTTTAGCGGCGGCGATGGGGCTGGCATTACATTTTAACTTCAACAGTCAATACTCCGCAAAATTGCCCGCAATGTTATTAACCACGTTACAGCTTTTTACTGTCGGTTGTTTGGGGGTATTGCTCTGTTGGCTCTTCGAGCGTTGGCCAGAATCGGTAAGTATTATGACTTGGAAGTGGTTTGCATTGAGTGTGTTATTGGCCACGAGCTTGCGATATCTGATGCAAACTATTGGTCAAAAGCATGCTAATCCGACCAATGCAGCTTTATTAATGTTATTGGAACCTGTGTGGACATTGATTCTTAGTATGCTGGTTTATGCGGAAACCATGCCTTTGAATAAGATCCTTGGTTGTGCTTTGTTACTTTCGGCGTTAGCACTGTATCGTTTAGGGATCCTGCGTTGGCGATAATTAACACGACAATTAAGTCATCATTGATAGAAAAAAGATACAAAAAAGCCGACTAATATACAGGTCGGCTTTTTAGTGTTTAAGCAATCGTTAATGATTAAGACGCTTGGGCACTTTGTGTTTCAGCTTCTGGCTCATGAGTTTGCTTCATGAGTCGACTGGTGATGGTACCCGCTGTCATTGATCCTGACACATTAAGTGCAGTACGTGCCATATCAATCAAAGGCTCAATCGAGATAAGCAGTGCTGCGATTGTCACAGGTAATCCCATCGCTGGAAGTACAATCAGCGCGGCAAACGTTGCGCCACCACCGATCCCAGCAATACCAAACGAGCTAATGGTGATCATGGCAATCAATGACAAGATGAAATGGATATCCAGAGGGTTGATCCCCATTGAGGGAGCAACCATCACCGCGAGCATTGCTGGATAAATTCCGGCACAGCCATTTTGTCCAATTGTCGCTCCAAACGAGGCTGACAAGTTAGCAATCACTGGTGGTACATTAAGCTTAGTGATCTGAGCTTCGACGTTTAATGGAATGGTGGCCGCCGAGCTACGTGAAGTAAACGCGAAAGTCAGTACTGGCCAAATTTTTTGGAAATAGGTTTTAGGGTTAACGCCAACCAAGGCAACCAGTAAACCATGTACAACAAACATCAAAGCAATCGCGAGGTAAGAAGCGACGATAAAGCCGAGCAAGTTTAAAATATCGCTCGCGCTTGATGTTGCAACCATTCTCGCCATCAGTGCGGCAATACCGTAAGGTGTGAGGGCGATGATCATTTTAACCAAGCGCATCACAATGGATTGCAGTGCATCAACAAAGAGGCGAATAGGCGCTTCAAGCTGTTCTTTCTCTTGCATCACTTTACGTGCAGCAATACCAACTAAGATACCGAAAATAACCACTGCGATAATTGAAGATGAACGGGCGCCAGTCAGATCAGCAAAAGGATTCGATGGAATAAAGCCGATCAGCATTTGCGGAATGGTTAAGTTAGCGACCGTTGATGCGCGGGATTCAAGTTGTCCCATCCGAGCAACTTCACGTGTCCCTTCGGTTAGCCCTTCTGCGGTTAAGCCAAACGCATGAGTGATCAAAATACCAATCAAAGCGGCAATCGCTGTTGTGAACAGCAAAATTGAGATGGTGAGAAAAGAGATTTTACCCAATGAACCGCTGTTATCCAGTTTCACCACGGCAGAAATCATCGATACTAATACTAATGGCATGATAACCATTTTCAGTAGTTCGACATAGCCGCTGCCAACAATGGAAATCCATGAAAGTACATCACGGATAATAGGGCTGCCTTCGTTAAAAATAAGCTGAAGGGCAAGTCCAAATACACTACCAAGCACTAGACCTAATAGAACTAAGCG
The DNA here is from genome assembly GCF_013048685.1 of Vibrio sp. A8-1. Taxonomy (NCBI): domain Bacteria; kingdom Pseudomonadati; phylum Pseudomonadota; class Gammaproteobacteria; order Vibrionales; family Vibrionaceae; genus Vibrio; species Vibrio sp. A8-1. Next base: position 26,620 of record NZ_VHTC01000006.1, on the reverse strand, counting down.
CGATAACGAATGGCTTTTTTTCTGTTGACCAAACAGGAACAGCAAAATACCGACAAATACCGCGAGCATAGCGATAGCTGCAACTGACATAATAGACATCCTTAACAGGGATAAAACAACACTTAATTTAACCTTGCAGAAAGTTAAGTCCATTAACGTTATCTGGTAGCGTGATCCATTGCATTTAAGCTGCTACAGCTCTGCGCCGATAAATGGTGTAGGTATAGAGGTAATAAGACCGGCTGAGCATAGCGTGATCTAAATCAACCTTAAAAGACCAAAACGGCATAATGTAGAACAAATAGTTATTGAGCACTTTATTTGGCTGTATTAGCATCAGCATGGTGATTAGGTGATCTATTTATTGGTATTTTTTGACCAGGTCGTGCATCGCTACGGAGTGTAAAACGGTGACTCGTTTGGTTGATTGATCAAATAAAGCGTATAAAAGTGCTTGAGCGACCTTATCGGCGTCAATCGGGATCAGGTTTTTCAGACGACCAAATAGAAAAAATTGTCCTAATCTCATCACTCGTTGTAGCCAAATTTCATCATTTCGCGGCTGTTCACGTTGGCCGACTAATGGACCTGGACGAACAAACACTAGATGATCAAACCCAAGCCGACGAATGGTTTCTTCCATGCGTCCTTTGCAGCGTAAGTAATGAGAGCGGGCACTGGGATTGGCTCCGTAGCTAGAGACAATCGCAAGCCGAGTCACGCCCAAGATTTTCATACTGTGCGCCACCTGACAAACCAATTCAAAATCCACTTTCTCCAAAGCGTGTTTAGAGCCGGCTTGCTTAAGCGTTGTGCCGAGCGCGATAATGCCATACTGAGGGCGAGGCTGCTGCTCAGGCCAGTGGGTAATACTGAGTTCAGAATCAATCAACTCGGTTAATTTAGGATGAGGCAGCGATAAACTCCGTCGATTCAGTGCATAGATATGTTGGATGGCAGGTTCAGCTAATAAGCGTCGTAATACGCAAGAGCCGACTAAGCCGGTGGCGCCTGCAATCATGATCACCGGGTCTTGAGTTATGTTATTCATACTGATTCCTAAAATTCGTCGCTATCCAAAGTGTGTATCCCCTTCGTGCTTGAAACTGCAACGCCAAGTCGTTTGGGTGTATGCTGATCATATCAAGTGGTTGACTATCAGCACGAATAACCCAACTCTAGTGCATTAGCAATATTTAGTGTTAGAATTCGGGGAGTTAAATCCGTTTGTGATGCTTACTTGCAGGTTATTCAGCGTTCGGGTTTTGATAAGTGAGATCCTCTCTACATAAATTGGCTAAACAATTCTTTACCATACCCGCTGTGCAATAAAGGAGTAGCGCATGACGACATCCCTCTTTCGCCGATCTTTTCTTTTCGATAGTTTGGATATTGACCAGCCGATGGTCAGCGAAGAAATCACCACTCAAGCCGGCGTCCGACTTAAACTGTGGCAACGTGGTGTTCTTGAAGTATTACCAGCACACTATTCTGCGGATAGTAAAAATATCGTCATATCCTGTGGTGTGCATGGTGATGAAACGGCGCCAATGGAGCTGGTCGATAAAATTATTGATGATATCGTCAGCGGATTTCAACGTGTGCAGCAGCGCTGTTTATTTATTGTCGCTCATCCACAAGCCACTTTGCGCCATACCCGTTTTATAGAAGAAAATCTCAACCGATTATTTGATGATAAGCCTCATGCTGCGAGTTTAGAAGCGGATATCGCTACCAACTTAAAAGCGCAGGTCAGCCAGTTTTTTAATAAAACGGCACCAGAGACTCGCTGGCATCTCGATTTACACTGTGCGATTCGTTTGTCAAAGCATTATTCATTTGCTGTCAGCCCGAAAACTCGTCATCCAGTCCGTAGTCGTGCTTTGATGGCATTTATCGAGAGCGCACACATTGAAGCCGTCATGCTTTCTAATGCTCCTGCAAGTACCTTTAGCTGGTTCAGTGCCGAGCATTTTGCTGCGCAAGCGATGACTGTTGAACTCGGTCAAGTGGCAAAACTGGGTGAAAATGATTTGGCACGCCTTGCCGCATTTGATCTCGCATTACGCGATTTAATCGCGGCAGAGCAGTCGGAACATTTAGCCAAGAAAACCATTATGTATCGAGTGAGTCGAACGATTGTTCGCTTACACGAAGATTTTGATTTTCGCTTTGGTGACGATGTAGAAAACTTCACCTCTTTTATGCATGGGGAAGTATTTGGCCATGATGGCGATAAACCCTTAATGGCGAAGAATGAAGGGGAGGCGATCGTGTTTCCCAACCGCAAGGTGGCGATTGGTCAACGTGCTGCCTTAATGGTTTGTAAGGTGGATACTCGATATGAAGATGATCAATTGGTCTATGATTAAGTAAAGCACTTGAGCTTCAATGGGGTTAACGATAAGGTTAGCCCCATTATTTTTTTATGCTGTTAGGCCGATGAACTTCAACCAATTAATTGCCAACAAACAGCGCCGCTGGCGATGGGTGATTGGTAGTTTTACTTGCCTGTTATTCATATTAAGTGCGACTTATTTAATGGTCGGTGAGCGTTTTATTGGGCTGGGTTCAGGTTGGACGATTCTTGAACAACAATTAGTTTTAGAGTTACGCCTACCTCGTTTACTGGCTGCGATTGTTATCGGTAGCGCACTGGCCTTGTCGGGAGCTACGTTACAGGTGCTATTGGGTAATGTATTAGCCGAACCGGGAATCTTGGGGATTTCTGGTGGTGCCAGTGTGGCGATGGTGATTGTCTTATTCTTTTTTCCTACCTTTGCTACGCCATCGCTGTTTATGTTAGCTGCCGTGATGGGCGCGTTAGTTTTTACCTTTCTTTTGGTATCGATTGCCAAGCTGACGAGTTTAACCACTACGCGTCTTTTACTGGTTGGGGTTGCTTTAGGCATCCTGTCCGGCTCGATAGTGACATGGGCTTTTTATTTTAGTGATAACTTGAGTCTAAGGCAGCTGATGTATTGGCTGATGGGCAGTTTAAGTGGTGTCAGTTGGTATCAACATGCTCTGTCTCTTTTGGCGTTACCCGTTATTATTTGGTTACTGTTTCAAGGACGATCTCTTGATCAATTGATGCTAGGTGAAACTCATGCCAAACAACTCGGATTAGACGTAATAGCAATACGTTGGAAATTGATTGTTGCTATCTCATTATTAGTTGGTGTGAGTGTTGCTTTAGCTGGCATCATTGGCTTCATTGGTTTGGTTATTCCACATTTGTTGCGTCTTGTATTGGGGAGTGAGCATCGCATGTTGTTGCCTGCTTGCGCTGTGTGTGGTGCTCTGCTGCTGGTGGCGGCTGATATGTTGGCAAGGCTTGCTCTTACGTCCGCCGAATTGCCTGTTGGTGTGGTGACGACAACCATTGGAGCCCCCATCTTTATTTGGATGCTGGTGAGAAGTCATGATAAACGTTAGTCATTTACACGTTGGGCAACGTTTACTGCCGCTCTCTTTTCAATCGGTAGCCGGAGAAGTGCTGCATGTGATTGGTCCTAATGGAAGTGGTAAAAGTACTTTATTAGCAGCGATAGCTGGGATGATCACTAGCCAAGGTTCGGTGCAGTTAGACGATGTTGATTTATTGTCACTCTCATTACCCGCACAAGCTCAGGTTCGTGCCTACTTATCGCAAAGTGATAAACCTGCTTTTTATCTTGATGTGTTTCAATATTTAGAGTTATCCCTTCCCCAAGGGGTCAGTTATCAGGAACCTCGAGTCAGCGAAGTACTACAAGAATTGGTCACACTGCTGGGTTTACAAAATAAGCTCTATCGTTCTATCCACCATTTATCGGGTGGAGAGTGGCAGAGGGTACGTTTAGCGGGTAGCTGCCTACAAATTTGGCCGACATTAAATCCATTTGGCCGATTACTGATCCTCGATGAACCTGCGGCTCCGTTAGATATTGCGCAAGAGCGACTGTTGTACGATCTCATTCAGCGTATTGCCAGTGATGGCATCACGGTCATTATGGCTAACCATGATTTAAATCGTTCGTTGCGTTATGCCGATAGGGTATTGCTATTGGATAATGGGGTCATGCATTCATTGGGTGAACCTCGGCAAGTGTTAACAGCCGAGCATATCCAACACGTTTTTCATACCGCCGTTCAACAAGTGGAGATTGCAGGGCAGCCTTATTTAGTCTTTGATTGATGGTGGTGCATCAAGCACCATCGTGGTTCAATAATGATTAGCCTTTGGCAATGGCGCTTTATGAAAATCCTTTATAAACAATAAGATGGTTGATTGTAAAAACTTGGCATGCCAATCGCATTAAACGTATTGATACATTCTCGTTCTTGTTAGACTTTGATAGTCTTTAGCCACCTTGCCCTTAAGGTGGCTTTTTTTATGCTTTTCCCTGCCTATTCTTGCTTATTTCATCGATGGGGAGTCATTGATGAGAATGAATGATGTTGCAGTTCACATTTTGATACAAATTGTGAACTAAGTGTGAACAATGAAAATTGATCGCTTTTTGAATCAAGTTCATAATCTGTTTCCCATTCAAGTATGGTTTGATTATGACAACATCAGAAAGAAAGCTTCGTGAGCGACAAGAAAGAGAACAACTGTTCTTAATGACCGCTTGCGACATGATTGAGCAAGATGGATTCTTGAATTTACACATGGCGAAATTGGCTAAGCAATGTCAATACGCGACGGGGACGCTCTATCAACATTTTGCAAGCCGAGAGGATTTATTGGCCGCTATTGTCGGCTTAAAGGCAGCGGATAGAACCGAACGTTTTGAATGTATTGCTCAATTGGAGGTCAGTGGGCGCGATAAAATGTTGGCTTTAGCGATTGCCGATCGTTTATTTCAACTGCGTTATCCGCAACATGCCAAATTAGAACAATACGTTTTTACGGAAGCAGTATGGGAAAATGTCTCTGTCACTCATAAGCAGAAAATTTTCCAATCCTGTAAACCAATTGGCGAGATCGTCAGTAGAATAACCCAAGATGCGCTTGATTGCGGTGAGCTGCCTGATTATGGCTATCACGCAATGGATCTCTCTTTAGCGCCTTGGGCGCAGTGTCAAGGCCACCATGCTTTGGTTAATGCCGATGGCTTACTAGAGGCATTAGCGGTATCACCTAATTCGATGCAACTTTATCGTAACATCACGATGCTACTTAATGGGATGGAGTGGCAGCCCTTATTATCACTGGAGGATAACGTTATTTTACAAAAAGTAACGGCATTGAAAATCGAACTAGAAAAGTATCCTGCTTTTCACTAACCCTTTTTATTTTTTAGGATCAACCAGCAAGGAGTTTTCATGTTAAAGCGCATGATCCTGATGTTAATCGTCAGTACGCTGATTTTTGGTGGCATTTTTGCCTACAAAGCGGTCGGCAACCATTTTATGAATCAATTTTTCGATAACATGCCGATTCCACCGGTAACCGTGACGGCTAGCGAAGTCACCACCGATGAATGGCAGCCCTTTGTCAGTGCAATTGGTAGTTTTGTCGCCGTTAATAGCACCGATTTAACCACTGAAGCGAGTGGTATCATCAACGGTATCCATTTTGCTAACGGTAGTAATATCAAAAAAGGGACGCTACTTGTCACTTTGGATGATTCGGTCGATAGAGCGGAGCTAAAAAGATTACAAGCCGTTGAAGAGTTAGCCAATATCGAGTTAACGCGTTATCAGCGTCTGTTCCGCGAGAAAAATGTCTCTGAGTCAGAGCTGCGTCGCAGTGAGAGTGAAGCCAAGCAAGCGTCTGCCGCAGTAGAAAGCCAACGAGCTCGGATTGCACAAAAGACCATTCTTGCCCCTTTTGATGGTATTGCTGGATTGCGCCAAGTCAGCTTGGGGCAGCTACTGTCTCCGGGTAGTGTCGTTGTCTCGTTACAATCATTTGCCCCAATTTATCTCAACTTCACTTTACCCGAGCAGCAGTTGGCTAATATTCGTCTAGGAGAAAGCGTGCAAGTCAACGTTGATTCCGTTGCTGGCCGAGTTTTCACCGGAAAAATTACTGCTATAGCGCCTTCAGTTCGCGAAGCAAGTCGAAGTATTGAAGTGCAAGCCACTCTGGATAACCAAGATCTCGCATTGCGTCCAGGTATGTTTGCTCGCGTGCAATTGGATACGGGGAAACCACGTTCAGTTAGCTTAATTCCGCAAACCGCGATTCAGTTTAACCCTTATGGTAACTCAGTATTTGTGATTGAAGAGCAAGATGACAAGTTAGTGGTACAACAACGGTTTGTGCAAACGGGTGAGCGCCGTGGCGATCTAATTGCGGTAGAACAAGGCTTAGAGGTTGGCGATCGGATTGTCACTTCCGGCTTACTCAAGTTACGTAATGGGTCACAAATCATAATTAGTGACAATCCGCGTGTTCAACCGAGTGCGGAAGTGAACCCATCACCCGCGAATCAGTAGGAGTATTCATGCGTTTTACTGATGTTTTTATTAAAAAACCGATCTTAGCGTCGGTGGTGAGCTTATTCATTATCTTACTTGGTTTACGAGCCATTATGGATATGAATGTTCGCCAATTCCCTGAGATCCAAAATGCGGTGATCAGTGTCAGTACCACTTATGTCGGAGCTGATGCGGATCTTATCCAAGGTTTTATCACCACACCATTAGAGCGGGAAATTGCCGCAGCAGAAGGGATTGATTATTTAGTCTCTACCTCGGTCGCGGGTAATAGTACCATCGAAGCGTATTTACGCCTCGATTACGATCCTAACCAAGCGTTGACGCAAATTGCTGCTCAGGTGAATAAGGTTCGCTCAGAGTTACCGGAAAACGCTCGTGAACCGGTGGTGACCTTAAAAGTCGGCGAAAGTGTCGCGGCGATGTATTTGGCGTTCTACTCAGAAGTATTGGGTGATAACCAAATCACCGATTACTTAGTTCGAGTTGTAGAACCTCAGCTATCGACCATTCCTGGCGTGCAACGAGCGGAAATTCTTGGTGCACGTACGTTTGCTATGCGAGTCTGGCTAGATTCAGTCAAAATGGCCGCGTATGGTTTAACGGGGAGCGATGTCGCGACGGCGTTACGCAGTAACAACGTATTAGCGGCGTTAGGTCGTACTAAAGGGCAGATGGTCGCTATTGACTTAACGGCGGCGACTGATTTACGCGATGTTGAAGAGTTTAAACAACTGGTGGTCAGCAGTGACGGTCAAAGCGTTGTTCGTTTAGCCGATGTTGCAGAGGTTGAATTAGGCGCTGAGAACTACGAGAGTTCGGTGAGCTTTAATGGCTTAGCTGCAACCTTTATTGGTATCGAAGTCTCTCCGGATGCGAATGCGTTGGATGTGATCGCTGATGTTCGTCAAGTGTGGGATCAAGATATTATTCCTCAATTGCCTCAAGGACTTTCTGCGTACATCGCTTATGACTCGACTGAATATATCGAAAATGCCATTGATGAAGTAGTGATGTCGATTATTTTGGCGTTGGCAATCGTTGTTTTCGTTATTTATGCGTTTTTAGGCTCATTTCGCTCGGTTATCATCCCTGCGGTGGCGATACCTGTATCGTTGATTGGTACTTTTTTCTTGATGTGGTTGTTGGGTTTCTCTATCAACTTACTGACGCTACTGGCGATGGTACTGGCGATTGGGGTTGTGGTCGATGATGCGATCATCATGCTCGAAAACATTCACCGTCATATTGAAGAAGGTAAAAGTCGTATTGATGCGGCGATCCAAGGGGCGCGTGAGCTTGCATGGCCAATCATTACCATGTCAACGACCTTGGTTGCGGTTTTTCTACCGATCGGTTTTGTTGGTGGTTTGACGGGCGTATTATTCGTTGAATTTGCGTTTACTCTTGCAGCATCGGTTATTCTATCGGGTATTGTTGCGTTAACGTTATCGCCAGTAATGTGTGCTTATATTCTTAAGCCACACAGCAGCGATAACAAAAAAGAGAAATCGCTTGAGCAGTGGTTAGATAAGCAGTTTGACCGATTACATCATTCGTACCAACGCACGCTGCACAGCTTACTGGATAGTAAGAGTGTCGTGTTAACCTTTGGTGCGATTGTACTGGTTTCTTGTTACTTCTTGTTTATCACCAGCCCTTCAGAGTTAGAGCCACCAGAAGACCAAGGTTTCGTGTTCTCTATTTTGGAAAGCGATAGCTATCATACGCTGGATGCACTGACAAAAAGTACTCGAGAACTGGATAGATTGGTTGATGATGTGGAAGAAATTGAGAACGTCTTCATCATTAATGGGTTGGGTGGAACCAACACGGCCATTGCTGGGATCGTGTTAGCGCCTTGGGAGCGTCGTGATAGGCTCACTCACGATGTGCTGGCTAAAGACATTCAGCCTTTTCTTGCTCAGCAACCCGGGCTCAATAGTTTTGCTTTAGTGCCACCGTCACTGCCCTCTCCGGGTGGGGGCACGCCGGTTGAATTTATCATCGGCTCAACTCAACCTTTTGAAGCACTGCAAGAGGTGGTACAAGAGATCTTAGGCCGAGCAATGGCGAGCGGACGTTTTATCTTTGTTGACAGCGATTTGAAAATTAATCGTCCTCGACAAACCGTCGAAGTGGATCGTGAAAAAGCGGCGCTGATGGGCGTGTCGATGCAGCAAATTGCCGCTGACTTAGGCAGTCTGCTGTCTGGCGCTGATACTGGACGCTTCTCACTGGATAACCGCTCTTATCGCGTGATTCCACAGGTTGAGCGCAGCGAACGTCTTAATCCAGAGCAGTTGACTAACTATTATACCCGCAACCAACAAGGGGAGTTAGTGCCACTGTCTGCCTTAGTGACGCTGAGTGAATCCGTTCAGCCACAAGCTCTACGTGGATTCCAACAGCTTAATGCGGTGAAAATTTCTGGTGTGCCACGTCCGGGTGTTCCGCTCGGTGAAGCGTTAGCCGTACTTGATAATATTGCGGCAGAAGTGATGCCTGCTGGGTTTAGCGTCGATTATTCCGGACAATCTCGTCAATATAAGAGTGAGGGGCAGCAACTGGTTGTGACGTTCTTCTTTGCATTGATTGTGATTTTCTTGATCCTTGCCGCTCAGTTTGAGTCATTTAAGAACGCGATCATTATCATGGTTACCGTACCGATGAGTGTGTGTGGCGCATTGATTTTTACCAGCCTCGGTTTCACCAGCATCAACATCTATACCCAAGTGGGTTTGTTGACGCTGGTCGGATTGATCGCTAAACACGGTATCTTGATTGTGGAATTTGCCAATCAATTACAAATGGATGGTAAGAGTAAGCGCGATGCGATTGAAGAAGCCACCGCGATTCGTCTACGACCTATTTTGATGACGACCGCGGCAACCGTATTGGCAATGATCCCACTATTAATTGCGACCGGTGCTGGTGCTGGCTCTCGTTACGCGATGGGCTTAGTGATTGCTAGTGGCATGTCGATTGGTACGCTGTTTACCTTGTTTGTTGTTCCGGCCATGTATTTACTGTTGGCTAAAGATTTACACCAAGGTCAAGTTGAGTCAGAGGCCTCAGCATAAGGCGATGGTGATTAATTCAGTCTAATAAAATGGCCGTCTCGTTAAAGAGACGGCCATTTTTATATTGGATAGCCTTAGACAACACAATGATCGAATCAGTTTACGATTGGGTTAGCGCTGCTAAGTTCGCGGGACGATAATACACCGATTTTAGCACCTTACCTTGACGAATGGTTTTGCCTTCCATCACGACATCCTTAGCACATTTAGCAATGATGTAATCGCCTTTTTGTACTGCCGTCAGCGGGATATTTTGTTTGGCGTAAAACGCTTCAGTATCGATAAACTCTTGCTCGTTACGACAGACTTTGCTCATGTTTGAGGCATGCACTTCATCCCAGCAGGGAAGAAAATCTATCCCACGATTAACGGCAACATTTAACAGCAAATCAATAAGATAACTGATTGTTAGGTTGTCGGTAATCTGAGTGTGCCCCAAATGCACCAGGCGTCCCATTAAGACATAGACGCTATCAACAATCGCATCGGCTTGCTCGGTTTTACAGTCAGCTTCTGCCAGCTCAGTCAGCTCTTCAATAATTAAAGACGTATGCAGGGTATCGGCTTGGCTATCTAAGCTCGATGGATCAGCGACAGGGAGATCAAACGTATGACGAAATTCGCTAATATCACGATAGAGGTGTTGGTAGATATCTTCAGTCAACTTAGATAAATGCATGGTTTAGTCCGTGGTTGAAATAGTTTAAAGAGTGTATAGATAGGCGTTAATGGCAGCCGTTTAATCACCCACTTGGTTAATACCGTGGTGATTGTTGCTTCTCGTAAACGAACGACAATATCGGTCGATAGGAGAGCGAATAGTATTGGTTTAGCGCTTAGCGTTGAGGCATAAAAAGAGACAAGACGCGATCAGCGCCTTGTCTATGATCACTGGGATTATAGGTATAGCTTAGCCAGTTCAGAAGATTCCATCTCTTTACCGTCTAGTGTGGCATTCCAGTTTGGCCCAATTAGCACGCCGTCTTCGGCTAAAGTGATTAACCAATCTTCGACAAAGATATCCAGAGGGATCTCAAGCACTTCAAAATCAGACCACTCTTCAACGTTATGCAGTTGAGCATCTTCTTTTGAAGACCAAAAAGGCATCACTTCACTGTCTTCAAACTCAGTCGATTCACAAGAAAGCCAGCCTTCTTCATTGCGTAGTCCCCATACCAATTTGTTTTCTTGGGACTCTTTGATGAAAAGATCCAGGTTCGCTTGAATATCTGCTGTTAATTTGCTCATTTTATTCTCTCACTAAGAATGATGCGACTAGAGTAGCATTTTCAAGGCATAAATCCCATTAAGATTTCGATAATATCCGGTCACTGGCGAAGAGTCATTCGTCGCTTTTCTCGCGCCTATTGATTAAATAAATAAGGGAAAAGCGCCTTGCGTTCAGCGGGAGAGAGCTGACTAACACGTTGAATATTTATCTCAGGAATCGCTTCTGGGTTCGGATAATGTTTCAGTACTCTTTCCATGCTCTGTTCACGGATTAAATGAAAGATAGGATAGGGTGAACGGTTGGTTAAGTTCTCATCATCTTCTGGGCAGGTTCCAGCAAAACAATAATGAGGATGAAAGGTCGCGACTTGGAAAATGCCTTCCCAGTCTTGCTGACGAATCAAGGCTTCAACCCAATCGATAAAAAAGTTGTAGTCCATAAAGTCATCTAACATATTAGGGACCACTACTAAGGTTGTCTCTAGCTCTTGTGCTTCTTTCGTATCCAGTTCGAGTAATTGATCAAGAATATCTTGTAGCAGCGCTTCTTCACGGCTCGCTTGACTAACGAAAATTTTAATCTGCTGATTGCGTTGAGGTTTTGCAGCAAATGGACATAAGTTTAAACCAATCACGACGTCATTGAGCCATTGATTGACATGTTCGGTAATCGTTGAGGGACTAAGTGTTGACATAATGGTTGAGCACATTGATTAATATCCCTTTACCACTTGAAGTCGCAGTAATGTTGGCGAGCTTCGTCAATTCCCATCAGCATCGCTGATTGATGCTGACTGGAATTGATTCACTGATCGCCTACCTATTGTTCCAAGTCGTTTGGGTATAGTGATGAATAAGCGTCTTAGCAGCGTAATACTACTCAGACATAGAGTAATATCAGATTGTATCGGTTACTTACTGTTGATCGCCACTTTTTCTTGCTTTGGGTATAGCTGCCAGCAAAGTAAGAACAAAATCAAATAACACACCGTGCCACCAAGAGTAACCATTACCCAGCCTCCCTGTTGCCAGCAATAGAGCAGGTAAAATCCGCCCAGACTACCCCCTACGTAGTAATGTACTAGGTACAGTGCGGTCGCGGTTGCTTTGGCTTGAACCGCTTTTTGACTGACCCAAGCATAAGCTAAGGTATGAGTGAAAAAAGCGCCGAAGCTTATCAAAAGTAAACCAAACACCATAAACCATAATGATTCGACGGCGGCTAGCCACATTCCGGCCATACTGACCATGGCACCAAGAATCATCCCGGCGACAGGATGATAATGCGATGTCCAGCGGTTTGTGAGTCGAGAGCTGATGGTGCCCGCGAGATAACAAAGAAAGATTAATGAGGCAATGCCAACGGGTAGCGCATACGGATCTGCGACTAAGCGAAAACCCATTACCGAATAGAGATTAACGAACAAAGCAAAGTTGGTGCCACCGATGAGCATGGCTAACCATAAGTTACGTTGTCTTAGATGAGATATGAGTGCTTGATTATGTTGTAAAAAACGCCCACGTTGTGGCGTAAAATGGTGTTGTACGGGCAAAGAAAAATAAACAATCAATGCGCCAAATAAAGTAAAGATAGCCATAGCAACGACGGCCGTTTGCCAGCCAAAAGCATCCGTTAACAACCCGCCAGCAATACGACCACTGATCCCCCCAAGTGAATTGGCGGCGATATATCCACCAATCGCTTTGTTAAACGCTTGTGGCGATAATTCTTCGACCATATAAGCCACCGCAACAGACGCAAAAGCGGCTAGGGCAATCCCCATCAAAGCTCGACTGATGATCAGTACCCATAATTGATCGCTCAATAGAGTGAGTAATCCAAACCATGGCATGGCAAACAGCCCGAGCAGCATCACCCCGCGACGGCCAAAAACTTCAGAACTGATCGCCCAAGGCACTAAGCTTACCGATAATGCTAACGTTGAGGCAGCAAACAGCCAGTTAATTTGTGTTTCTGACACCGCAAAGTGTTGAGCCAGATAAGGCAGCATTGGTTGGAAAAGATACAAGTTACAGAAGATCAAAAAAGATCCAAGTGCAAGAGCAAACGTAACTCGGCGATAGGCTGGGCTGTGTTGTTCAATCATACGTTTTATTGACCAGGTGAAGTCGTTAGGGAAGCTTAATGTGATCAAACTAGCAGCGTTATCCGGATTAATAAAATATATTATAAATATCGAAGCAATAACTTTAATTAATAGCTAATGGATAGTCGTCAATTACGATATTTTCTTGCGGTGGCAGAGCATGAGAACTTCACTCATGCCGCACAGCAACTGCACATCGCTCAGCCAGCATTAAGTATTGCTATTAAAAAATTTGAGCAGCAGCTGGGTGTAAACCTATTTAAGCGTGGTGATCGTAAAGTAAGTTTAACGCATGAAGGTTCGGTATTAATCGACCATGCTCGACGAATTTTGCAGCAAATCGACAATGCTCAATTAGCCATGGATGAACTCAAAGGACTGGTAAAAGGGGAAGTGCGCTTAGGTGCACCAAGTATGATGGGTAGTTATTTTTTTCCACCGATCGTAATGGCGTTTAAAACCCAGTTTCCGAATTTAAAAATGACGGTCATTGATGCGGGAACCCAATCGATACGCAAAATGTTATTAGCAGGAGAGCTCGATGTCGGCGTGATTTTAAATCAAGATGTGCCTGCTGATTTAGAAACTGACCCGTTACTCTCTTCCCCGATGGTGGCCGTTGTAGGCCAGCATCATCCACTGGCTGCTCAAACACAGATCGATTTTAAGCAATTTTTTGAGCATCAACTGGTGATGTTTAAAACGGGTTATTTTCACCGTGAGTTCATTGATAAGGTTTGTAAAACACATCAACATGAAGCAAAAATTGCTTTTGAGACTAATCTGTTACCGATGATCCTCAGCATTGTTAAACAAGAACACGCGATTACTGCTTTATTGAAGCTGGTCGCAGATAATGAACCGGAAGTGAGAGCAATACCGTTCACACCTCCCGTCTCCATTGATCTCGCGTTAGCGTGGCGTAAAGAAGGCTATTTATCTAATGCCGATAGAACGTTTATCGAATTTGTAAAGCAATACGTTTAATCCGCCGCGCTTAGCTTTTTTGGGTATAGAGTCGTTCAAAATTACTGACGTTCCAGCCAATCAAGAGCTGATCGCCAATTTTGAGGACAGGGAGACTTCTTGCTCCTAGCGCATCTAGCTCTTTGCGGCCGCGCGCCATTTTGGCATTACACAAACGGTACTGAATACCTTTCGCATCCAAATAACGCTGGGCATCTTTACAGTGAGGGCACTTGTCTTTCACATAAAGGACAACACGTTTCATTCTTAGGCTCACTTTAACTAAAAGGGCGAATTCTAACGCTGGCTGAGCCGATGCACAAGCCGCCTTGTATTGGCAATGGGCATTACTTCTTGATCTATTTAAGTTACACTGCCACGTCAAAAATCGATGCGACAGAGTGAATTTATGCATCCTGTATTGAAGTATATTCAAGGTTATCCCACCTCGCTAATAGAACAAATTCAACAATTAATCACTCAAGATAAGTTGATCTCTTGGTTTGAGCAGCGTTACCCAGAGCGGCACGCTATCCAGAGTGAAAAAGCGCTGTTTAACTTCACGATGGCGATTAAAAATCAGTATATGAAGAAGACGTCACCGCTGAGTAAAGTGGTGTACGATGGCAAAATTCATCTTATTAATAATGCGCTCGGTCTACACAGTTATGTTTCTCGGGTGCACGGCAACAAGATAAAAGCCAAAAATGAGATTCGTATTGCTAGTGCATTCAAACAAGCACCAGAGCCTTTATTACGTATGCTCGTTGTGCACGAGTTGGCCCATTTACGTGAAAAAGACCACAATAAAGCTTTTTACCAACTGTGTTGTCATATGGAGCCTAATTATCATCAGTTAGAGTTTGATGCTCGGCTATACATGATGGTACTAGAATTGAGAGCTCAACAAGGTTAAGTCGTTCTGAAAGCGAAAATTTTAGATAAATTACGTGTATAATGACATCAGAGTCAAGAATATGGCTTATCTGCCGATAAATCAGTAAGAGGTATAAATAGCGCCTAAATCTAAGGAGGCCACAAATGGACATCGACTTCTATCTGCCATGTCAACCTGAGTGGCTTTGCGTGCCCTTTATGACCGTCTTTGGGTTACTACTCTTAGCTGGGCTGATTAAGTTTATTCGTATTGCTTATCGTGAATATAAGAAAATTGAACGTGCCAAAGCCGTTAAAAAGCAGCGCCGTGTCAATTATCGCGAGCGCAAAGGCGGCAGAGATGGCCGCCCAACTAACATCAAAAAATAGTTAGACCAGCTCTGCTAATAATGCCTGATATTTGTTTTTTAAAGCAGGATTGCCGCTGCGTTTTTCTAGTTCAATCAATAGCTCTAAGGATGTCTTTTGATAACCATATTGTTGATGGAACTTCATTAAACGCAGCCGTGCTGGAATAAATTGGTCATCATCAATCTCCAACTTAGCCAGTTGTAGGATTGATCGAGCACGGTTAGGGTCATGATCTAACGAACGTTCGAAATAATAGTGCGCTTTTTGTTTATCGCCCGATTTTAAAGCGCAAAATCCTGCATTCTCATAGCTGGCGGGGATCAGATAATAGTAAGGCTGCTCAACGGCACGCATAAAATATTGATCGGCTCGGCTATATTCCCCTTGTTTACACAAAAAGGCACCGTAGTTATTAAGCACATTACCATTTCTGGGGTGCTCCCTTAATGCGGTTTGATAAAGCTGCTGCGCCGTTTCATTCTCTCCCACTATTTCAAAGTAGTGCGCCATGGAGAGCTGAGCGCGATAGTAGTGTGGCGCATGTTGGAGCGCTTTTTGTAGGCTTTGCCGAGCTTTTACCCGGTTACCTTGTTCGAGATAACCTAACCCTAACGCAATTCTTGATTCTGCCATTTCAATTGGAGTACTTCGTAATTCTGCTTGTCCCTGTTCAGTCATAGTAACGCAGCCACTTAGCCACAAGACACTGATCCCTAATCCCAATGCGGATCCCCATTTCATGCCATTTCTCCATTCAGCGACGTTGTGATGTTTGTTTACTCGAATTTTCAGTAGTGTCATCGCACTGATTCACTGGCATCACATTATCGATAGGACTCATCAGAGTGATTGAAGGATCTTGGCGAAGCCCAAATACAGCCGTAAATTCAAGTTGTTGTGGAGCCTATAATAGAATGATTGGGCGTTTGAAAAATGGCTAACCGACAAGGATGCGAGTCAGTTAGCAAACTCAGTTAGCCTAAGGTAAGAGGGGAAGTAGTGTTAATCGTCTTTAGTGAATTTATCTTCACTAAAGTGCTCAAGATCATAGGGCGTTTGTTGATAAACACAGTAATTAAGCCAGTTGGCAAATAATAAGTGTCCATGGCTTCGCCAGCTCGCCCGTGGTGGCTGATCTGGATTATTGTCAGGATAATAATTGAGTGGAATTGGCGGTTGCAAACCCTCGGCAAGATCTCGCACATATTCTTGATGTAGGGTATCAGCATCATACTCAGGGTGGCCAGTCACAAATACATTTCGTTTATCTTTCGTTGCCGCTAAATAAACGCCCGCAATGCTTGATGTTGCAAGCAGATCGAGATCGGTATGTTGCTCTAGATAATCAGCGGCGAAATCAGCATAACGAGAGTGTGGAGCGAGGAAGGTATCATCGAATCCTCTTAGTAAAGGATGAAAAGGCTGATGAATCTCATGCTGATAAACCCCAGAGAGTTTTTCTTCTCGAGTGCGTTTGGGAAGGTTATATAGCAGTTTTAACCCAGCTTGCGCAGCCCAACAAATGTATAACGTTGAAGTGACATGATGTTTGGCCCAATTCATGACGCGCTGTAGATGATCCCAGTAAGCGACATTTTCAAATTGAACCAATCCAAGCGGCGCGCCAGTAATGATAAGGCCATCGAAATTGCGTTGACTGACTTTATCAAATTGACGATAGAAAGCATTAAGATGGGCTTCCGGTGTATTTTTACTCGGACGATCATCGATGCGTAATAACTCAATATCAACTTGCAAAGGGGAATTAGACAGCAGTCGTAAGAACTGTGTCTCGGTTTCAATTTTTTTGGGCATTAAGTTTAAAATTAATACCTTAAGAGGTCGAATACCTTGTGTCGATGCACGAGATTCAGACATAACAAAGATGTTTTCTTGGCGTAGCACATCGGTTGCAGGTAGTTGATCGGGGATCTTAATTGGCACGGCTTGCTCCCTAAGCTAATGGACGTCTATACTTCTAGACTTATAACCTATGCAACATTAAAAGTCGATAGCTAAGTGATATCTATCATGGTTATTTATTTAACTTCGATAAGGAATAAGATAGAGGAAGGATCTCGTATTAATAGCGATAACAGATGCATGTATACCCAAATGACTTGGAGTTGCAGGTCGGCGGCAAGTGAGTGAGTCCCCATAGACTCTATGATTGGGGTGAATAAACGTAGCCAACACTCCTGCAGCTTCAAATAGGAAGGGTATAGCAGGGGAGCGATGGCGATAATACAAGGGCTGGTGGGCTGTTCAAGCCACCGAAGTCATTCTTTGGTTCTTATGATTTCATGCCAACTCAGGATAAGAAAGTTTGTAGAACTTTCATTATCCTGAGTAGAGATTAGTTAGTCATGATGAGCGAGTTTTCCTTTGCCGGTTCGACGGTATTGCCACCACGCTAGCCAACCCCAACCTAAGGTTTGTAACCAAAGCAGTGTCCATTGTGGTGCAATTTGCCACCATTCCGCGCCCATTTGATTAAGAGCAAGAAAACCTTGTATCCCTGGGGTACTTGGAAATAGGCTGGCCAGCCAAGTGATAGGGGGCGGAATCGCTTCTAGTGGCCAAATAAAACCAGAAGAGAAAACTAAAGGCATCGAGCTGATTAAGACGACAACGGTGACGAGCTCTCGCCTTGGGGCGAGCGCACCAAGCCAGATACCGAGAAAACAAGCACTCAATAAAAAGGGCAATAAAAGTGTCAGTAATTGCCCCATATTGGCGAGAGTACTGATACCTAAACGACTAAAACTGGCTCCAAAGTAATACATACTGAGGAGGTAATAACAGGCGACAAACAGCAGTGTTCTTATTGCAATCAGTCGAAGTGGAGAGACGCGCTGCCAGTAGCCTTTACCCTGTTTTTGAGTACCGACCATTAATCCCACCGCCATAATCAGTGTTTGATGCAAAATCAACACAAATACACCGGGCACAACGTAATCGATATAACCCATTTTAGGGTTAAAAGTCGGCTTCATATTCGATTGTAGTGCCGACCAGTGTTCCGTCGCGAGATCTAAAGGCTCTCCATCGACGACCAAGCGCGCGACTTTCGCTTTCGCTGATAAGGTGCCACCAGCTTGAACCAATCCCTCTACCACCGTGCCATAGACCAGAAAGTACGCCGCGTCTCCGGCATAGGCTAGCGTTGGGCTTTTACCGAGCAGTAAATCTTTATAGAAATGTTCAGGGATCACCAAAATACCACTCACTTCGCCAGCTAAAAAGGCTGCTTTGGCATCCACGATCGAGTGATTTCGCTGGATGATTTTTATCTGTGGGGTAGCATCAACCATTCGCTCAAGTTGATAGCTAGTCTGGCTTTTATCTAAATTCACTACAGTAATGGGTAATTCACGAGGGGTTTGTTGGCTATACGGTAATGGATAGAGAAAAGAATAAAAAACCACACCACCGATCATGGTTAACATCACGACAGGATTAGTTATCAGCGCTTTTAACTCGGCTTTGAACAGATTAAACAGAGTCATGATTACTCCTTAGCGCGGTTTCTTTGCTTTGATGTTTATTAATAAGCACGAGCGTGATCACTAAAGGGAGTAGGTAACCGAGCATTGGCCATAAATGCTGAAGTGACTGCTGAGCGTTCAGTCCATAATTGACTTGGCTGATCTGCACTTCAATATAATGACTGATGGGTAACAAACTTCGCCAAGCGAGCGCGACGCTACTCATATCTGAGGCAGGGAAAGTGACGCCCATAAACGCAAAGCTCGGTGCGGTAAATGCACCCGCAAAACTCATAGCTCGAGCAGGGTCAAGGGTTAAAAAGTAAAAAAAACAGCCCATAATCATACAAGCTAAAATAGTCACCATCTGAGCAACAATGATGATTGAGAATCTACCGTGCATCGGCCATTGCATGGCTTGATAGAACCAAATTAAAAATCCAATTCCCTGAAGTAGGAAAATGACAAAATAGGGAGCCAGTGTTTTACTCAGGTTTCGGAAAGGGTGAGCCGCTAACCAACGTTGTAGACCATATTCACGATAATTTGCCGTTAAAATTAAAATTGTCGCGACCACGATAAAAATTTGCCACAGTGCAGGAACCGCCGCAGAGACTAAAAATTGAGCATAGTGATTGTTTTTATTAAACAGTGGAGTCACTTGAGTTCGAACAGGTACCGCTTGTCCCAAAGCACTCAACAGGGTCTGATCGCCTTTTGCTAAGGTTCGGGCTCCATCCAGTTGAGCGTTAAATGTTCCTTGGGCTTGAAGAACCGCTGAATTGATTAATCGTCCAATCAAAATATATTGGCTATTATAAAAAGTACTGACTTGAGGCTGCTCCCCACGATAAATACTTTTATCAAACTGAGTAGGAATAACGACGTAAGCATAAATATCACTTGAGATTAATGCTTGTTTCGCTTCCGAGGCACTTTGATAGTGGCGTGTTACCGATAAGGTTGATGTAGCATCCAGTTGACGAACCATTTGCCGCGATAATTGGCTGTGTGATAGGTCGACCACACCTATCGGTAAATTATGGAGGATACCTTGGGAAAATATCCACCATAATAGAGCCGCGAGCGCAATGGGCACCCAGGTTAGGCATGAGAGTAGCCAATGATCGTGACGTAATAACTGCCACTGTGAAGGTAGATGATTTGGCATCGTCTTATAACTCAACAGCAACACTCATGCCCATTCTTAACCCATCAATAGGTTGTGTGGGGCGGGCTTCAACTTCAAAGGTCCTTAAATCAAAACCTTGTGAAGTATCGGTTGATCGCCAAGTAGCAAAATCGCCCATTACTGCGATGTGGGTCACGGTAAATTCAACATACTTATCCAACGCAGGTAAGAATGCTTTGAAGGTTGATCCTTGTTCAAAGTGGCGCAGTAGATCTTCTCGGACATTAAATACAGCCCAAGAGTCGGCGCGATCAACAACCGTAACAACCGGAAAGCCTTGTGGTGCGAGTTCACCGGCTTGCATTAACACCTGAGACACTTCACCATCAAACCAGCTTTCGATGCGAGTATCAGCGGCATAAGCTTCTACTTCAGCCACTGCACCTGCGGCCATGCGTTCATTTTCAGAAGCGGCGAGTATGGTCTCTTTACGAGCCCCTTCTTTAGCCATTTCATACATTTGTAGAGCGGCATTTTCACTGTATCTGGCTGCACGCCATTGAGTATTGGCTTCATCTCGTCTTTGCTCAGCAACAACGCCTTGCTCGAAGAGATTATTCACTCGTAAATAGGTTTTTTCAGCCAGATCAGCCGCCGCTTTTGCGGTTAGCCATTGGTCTCTTGCTGCTTGTATTTGTTGGCTACGTGAACCCGTTTCCGCTTCTTGAGCTAATGCGCCAGCCGCTCTTTGCCCCGCCATCGCTTGTTCTAACTTAGCTTCGATTTCCGGACTATGAATGGTGAAAATTAGCTGACCTTTGCTGACGAGATCCCCTTTGCGAACAAAGACTTGATCAATACGTCCCGGCACTTTGGATGAGATACTGTATTGTTGAGACTCAATTTGTCCTTGGAGACGAATGGGTTGAGGCTGATAAGCTTGATAAAAGCTATAACCTATCCAAGCGACGGCGGCGACGACAGAAATTACAATAACAGAAGATTTAACCGCTTTCATGAAGGTTCCCTTTGTGAATCGACAAGGTGATTGGGCAGCATCGTTAAAGGAACTGCCATCTGCTTATAATGAGAGAAAGTTTGCATCTCACTCGATAAGGCTAAAAGCTTACTCAGAGAAATGAGATAGTTAAAACCAGCCACGGCTTGTTGAGTTTTAATGCTGGCTAAATAAAGTTCGGCATCGACAACGTCAAGCGAAGTGGCCAGACCTTGATTAAAGGCTTTCTGACGTAATGATAAGTTTTCTTGTGCCAAGCGTAAGCTTGAATTAAGCCCTTGTGCTTCTTCTAGAGCTTGTTCGGCTTCTTTATAGGTTTTTTCAACCAATACCGTCAAATCTTGTTCTGCTTGGGCGCGCAAAGAACGGACTTGAGAGACTAAACTGTTTGCGGCTCGGACTTGGTGACTGCGCCCAGTGTTCTCTATCAGCGGAATACTTACTCCAACACCGACCATCCAATCGGGTGTGAGTTGACTGAGAAGTGAATCATCTTCGTACAAACTGTAATGGCCAAACAGATATACGTCGGGATAGTACTTACCTTTTTCAGCCTTAATCAGGCTATTAGCTTGTTTCTCTTTAGCACTCAAGAGATCTAAACCTGGGTAGGTGGCTAATGTTTGCTCAATAAAAGCAGTTAACGGGGGGAGGTTTTTATTAATAAACAATTGACCACTGGGGGCGACTGGCTGAGTTTGGTTCAGAATCTGTGTCAACGCACTTTGAGCTATGTCTAATGTTTTTTCTGATTTTTTACGCTCAATAGTGGCTTTATCTAAAGATGCTTCGGCCTGTAAACGTTCAACTAAGGCAATTTGTCCTTGTTGTTCAAGTTTTAATGCATTATCGCGATGTTTGGTTAGGCCCTGTTCGACAGCAATATGTGTTTGTAATACTTCTTGAGCAAGTACCACGCTAAAATAGTATTTGGCTAAATCCTCATAACGAGCTTGCACTACCATGGCAAATTGACTTTCAGCCTCTTGTTTTTGTCCTTCTGCGGCTGTCTGTGCTGCGGTGATTCGTCCACCGGTAAAGATAGGCCAGATAGCGCGAATGGATGAACTATAAGCATTTTTATCGGCTAAAGTTATACCGATTGTATTGGGGATCGGCAGTGGTAATTCTAGATGAGGTGTAGGAAGCGTGATATCTCGTTCAGCAATTCTAGCATAAGTTGCGCTAACGGATAGAGAAGGGTAGTTAAGATGACTCGTTGCGCTTTGCAAATGCTGGTAATGTTCGACATTGGCTCGTTCGGCGGCTAATGAGTGGTTGCTTTGCTGCAAAATATCCCAAGCTTGCTGAAACGAAATAGGCATGCTGTGGACAGAAGCACTACCCAGCAACGAGCACAACGTCAAAGTAATGGTTTTTAGCTTCATGTTACCGTTCAGAGTTCGATTTAGAGTGATTGCTCTATAGTAGCGAGTTTTTTTTCGAGAGAGTAGTATTTTGTTGTAACAAGAGTTCAAAGCTGATTCGTTACTACGAATCAGCTTTGATTTATCGATGAGGGAAATGGGGACAGAAGAAATCTGCTCGCCAAATCAATTTTTTCGTGCCTTGCATCGTAGTGAGCACATCCTTGCCCGACATTTGTGGAAAAGCGAATAATACGCGGACTTGTTCATCGTTTTCTACCGCCAGTTCGTAAGCCCGAACATGAGTAAACGTTGACAGAAGATGCTCGCTTAGCATGTCTCGTGAAAGGCATATACCTAAAGCATCTTTTTCCATAATGACTTTCCTCCTGACGATGTAAAATGAGATAAGTCAATCGTTCCTAATCTATTTAAATGATTATGATGAGTAGGGAATGATTGATGATTTAACACCTCACTGCACTTATCAGTATATAGAAGAATGTACCTGTTGAGTAAAAAATAAGCGATATTATAAGTGATCGATGTCACATATTGATATGCAAAAGAGTTTCTATTGAGGTGTGATTTTTCCCATTTTAGTGGGTTAATCATTGGTTCTGTGGTGCTTCTTTTACAACTACTCATCTATATTCATAGACTTGCTGGCAATAGCACGGTTTAAGGGAGCCATGGCGGATTAACGAGAGACTTTTTTCTTGGTAATTGGGTATAGATAACAAATTAAATAAACAATCTACCCCATTATCATTTTCTTTGGACGACTTGCGTATATACTACAAAAAGGAACGAACTTAACGCTTTGCCGAAAAGATGTGAATGATTATGAGCAATCCAAATAATACAATTTTATTAGAAAGTGGTACTAATGAGCTGGAAATTATTGAATTCCATCTAGAAAAACTATTACCTAGTGGTGAGACGAAAACCTGTTACTACGGGATTAACGTTGCCAAAGTACGAGAAGTCATTCGTGTACCTGAAACCACCGATTATCCCAATGCACAGCCTCACATGATAGGGGTCTTTTCTTCTCGGGAAATATTAACACCCTTAGTCGATCTTGCTGGTTGGCTTGGTGTTCCCACTCGCCCAGATATTAAGAACAAATACGTTATAGTGACCGATTTTAACCGTATGACAAACGGATTTTTAATTGACAGTATTAGTCGAATTCACCGTATTTCGTGGAATGATGTTGAGTCACCGAGTCAATTTTTAGAAGCTGGTGAGCAAGACTGTGTCGTTGCCGTCGTCCGTAAAGACAAAAAGCTGATCATGATTTTAGATTTTGAGAAAATCATTGCTGACATCAACCCAGAATTAAGTATGGGTAAATACGATGTTAAAATGGATCGTTCGATTGATTTAAATCAGAAAATGGTCAGCAAACGCAATGCTAAAACGATCATGGTAGTCGATGATTCGGCATTTATTCGTAGTATGATTCAAGAAACGCTGAGTTCAGCTGGTTATAACGTGATTGCTTGTAAAGATGGGGGAGAAGCGTACGAAAAGCTAATGGATATTCAGCGTGTGGCCAAAGAAGAGAATACCTCCGTTAGTGAGTTGGTAAATGCCATCGTGACTGATGTAGAAATGCCGCGTATGGATGGGATGCATTTAGTCAAACGGTTACGTGAGAATGAAGCATATAACCAAACACCAATCATCATGTTCTCATCATTAATGAGCGATGATAACCGAGCTAAAGCGCTTGCTCTAGGTGCCAACGACACTATCACTAAACCTGAAATTGGTAAGATGGTCGGTTTGATGGATAGTTTTATTTTTTAATAATAATCAATATAGCGATAAGCTTCTCTTTAGCGTTGTATAGATAAAGAATAGGTACTATGGCGAACGTCTTTATTATAGTTGCTCTTTTGGTTGGTTTTTTTCTATTCATTCAAAAATATTTAATTCGTAATGATGATAGTAAAGATTACACTTACAAAAAAAGTGGCCCGTTACTGAATGCCGCAGAAAGTACCTTTTTTAATGCATTAAGAGCCGCCGTCGGTGAGCACGGTATTGTGCTGGCAAAAGTAAGCATGACCCATGCTGTTATGCCCAAACCATTGAAGAACAAAAAACAATGGTTCATTGCTCATAGCCGGATTGCTAAGCATTATTTTAGTTTTGTGGTTTGCGATGCAAGAACGTTAGAACCACGAGTCATCATGGAACTCGATGATGGAAAACCGTTAAACAAAGGAAAAATAGAGCGACAAAAGTTGTTACTGCAAGTATGTCAGTCAGCTAATATTCCATTAATTGGCGCCAATATTAAATACAGTTATCAAGTGGGTAAACTACGCCGATTGCTTGCCGCACACATTGATCTTATTGAGCCGGATAAAGAAGTTCGTTTTTGTAAGCGTTGTGGTAGCCCAATGGTCATCAAGACGGCCAGCCAAGGTGAGTTTAAAGGCCGACGATTTTTCACTTGTAGTCGTTTACCTCATTGTACCTATACTGAGAATTATAACGTTGTTTTTGAAACTGATGAAGCTGAGGTACCGGTGTCCGAAATAAAACGGCTAAATTGAATCAGCTTGTGAAAGTTCAGTATAATCTTTGCTGGCTGATGATTGACAAATACAGACTTGATTTCGGCCATTTTTTTTCGCTTTATACAGTTCCATATCCGCTAATTTAATTAACTCATTCAAGTTATCCCCGCTGCGATACTCACAAATACCGACACTGAGTGTTAACTGGATAGCTTGTTGTTTAGAAAATGAGTAATTAGCAACAAGATTGCGTAGCCTTTCGCCGATTTGCTCTGCCTGTAACAGTGAATGATCAAAGAGAGTAATACAAAACTCTTCCCCACCAATTCGAAATAAGTTTTTCTCCCCAACATGTTGAGCAAATAATCGACATGTTTCTACTAGCACTTTATCGCCAGTATCATGGCCAAACTGATCGTTGATTTGTTTGAAGTAATCTAAATCAATAATCAATAAGCAAAGCGAGGTATTTGGGCTCTTGTTTTGCTCAAAATAGTCAAATGCAGAATGCAGCGAAAGTCGATTATGAGCTCCAGTTAATGGGTCTCGAGTGGCTAAATGAGTCAGCGTAAATTCAATTTTATGGCGATTAGATTCATAAAGATGAGCAATAAACCAAAGGCCGCTATAGCAAAAACTAAAATTAATCAGTATAGGTATGGCATTAGGATACGATGAGTAGGGGAGCTGAATAAACAAAAGGCAACTGATGATCACGACGATCATACCGGTTACTACTCCGCCTAGTTTCTGACCCAGAAAGACGTAAAGTACCACCGGAGCCAATAAGCCCCATATAAAGGTCCCATTGCTAATCGGTTGTAGATAAGTTGCTAGCACTATGATCGTTAATAGGACACAAACGTAAGACTGAGCAAGGCGCTCAGAGTAGTCATTCTGTTTAGCGTATTGATGAACATAGAAAGAGTAGCCTGAAAACAGAACTTCAATACTCGCTAGGCCGAGTGCTTGATGGTAGACAACGTTGAAGATGGCCATAGAGAGAGCAATAAAACACAAGAATAAGCTCAGCCCGCGAAGTACGGACGCTCTTAGCGTTTGTGAATGATTAAACAGTTTTGCATCCATGTTCTACCGACTCAATTGCATATTCGTTCGAATAGCCGTTATAGTACCCATTTGCCTTCACCAATCAACGTTATTTTTGAATCCAAATCACAAAAAGAGGAGCTAGTTCTAATTAACGGCCTTTTTGATTTTTGATGTGATCCACTTTTTCTCTTTTTTATGACTTACTTACGGCCTACTATAAAAGGGAGATGACTGTGAACTTAGACAGAAAGATTGGATGATAACGGTTATTTTAGAGCAAAAAACCAGCAAGTTGATCATGTAAGAGTCAGTTGAGTCAAAAATAGTAAAAATCCACTTGCACTGAGTAAAATCAATCGCTAATATCCACCCCGTTCTCAAGTGATGCGTCCGTAGCTCAGCTGGTTAGAGTATCGCCTTGACATGGCGGGGGTCGGTGGTTCGAGTCCACTCGGACGCACCAATGTGAACAAGAAAAATTTGGGTCTATAGCTCAGTTGGTTAGAGTACTACCTTGACATGGTGGGGGTCGGTGATTCGAGTTCACTCGGACGCACCATCCGATTTGAATACATATGTAAATTTGGGTCCGTAGCTCAGTTGGTTAGAGTACCGCCTTGACATGGCGGGGGTCGGCGATTCGAGTTCGCCCGGACCCACCAAATTTATCAATAAAACCCGCATGTTAGCGGGTTTTGTTGTTTCTGAAGCCTGTAAATCCTACTGATTCATTCCCTGTTAATTCTCTTCTTTTACTCAAATATTTATTCTGTTTTATTCACATAAATTTTATTGACTCATATCTTGTTGGGCACGGATGGTCACAATTGTGTAAGCGTTCACCGAGGTATCTTGACTTACCATGCCTGAAGAAGCATGTGCAGTTTATAGATCAAAAACGTTCGGGTACGGTTTCTTCTCAACGACTGACGTGATGATTTCACTCAGAACTGACATT